>CAZFGM010000189.1:0-11259 GCA_964518515.1 uncultured Alcaligenaceae bacterium
CATTCCAGGGAATGGGCTGCAAGTCGAGCGTCAGGCCGGCTTTTTCAAAGCGGTAGGCCAGACTTTGCAAATGCGGGCCAATCCGGGGCTGAGACCACAAGTCACGCATGAAAAATCCGAAATGCGAATTGCGAAATCCGAATAAAACTCAACTCGTCCCTAGGCGTGCCAAGGCTTGATCGAGGGCGGCGTCCAGGTCTGTGGCCGCGGGTGCCGGCGGCCGGCAGATCAAACAGGTTTCCGCCCGCGGGATGCGAAAACGAAACGGCTTGAAGGATTCCTCGAAGACGCCGGGCACTTTTTGCAGCGTCCACAGCAGACTGGTAAATCCGGGGGCATAGCTCGCCGAGTTGGCCAATAACTCCAACGTAACCACGGCGTGCAGGCCGGCGATGACCTGGATGGATGCTTTGCTGGCCGGAATGGTGACTTCGTGCACCGGGCCGCCGGGCTGGGAGTAATCCGGCGTGGGCGGCTTATCGACCGTAACCGAGCGCTTGAGAAAGCTGGCGACGCAGCCGTAACAGGGCCCGCCGGGCACGAACCAGTGGACGAAGCCGCCGATGCCGCCGGATAGGACCTCGCCCAGGGTCCAGGGCTTGCCGGCGCGGCGCAGCAGGGCATCCCAGTGATACTTGGCCGGCTCGTTGTCCACGGCACAAATACCGAGATCCGCCGCCCCGGCCGCTGCCTCGATTTTCTCCGCATAGGCCGGGTGGAGCAGGTCGCAATCCAAAAGCTGCACGTCCAGGTCGGGCCGGCGTTCCTTGAGCCAGCGTTCGGCCAGAACAGCCTTGGCCTGGCCGGCGTCCGCCGGCGGAAAGAAATGGCGCTCGACGTTATGCGGCTTGTACACATCCGGCTCGATAAGGGTCAGCCGGGTGATCCGCGGATCGCGACACACCAGGTCGAGCACCGCCATGCCGCCGCTGCCGGCGCCGACTTGGATCAGATGGGCCATGGTTGTCCTCCTGCTGAGATTAGCACTCAGGAGTCAGCACTCAGCAGTCCGCAGTCAGCACTCAGCAAATTGCTGAAAGCCGATTGTTGATTCTTGATTCCTGATTGCTGACTGCTGAGTGCTGAGTGCTGACCACCACTCACCAAACTTCACCGCGCTTCCGGCAACGGCCATTCGCCGGTGCTGTGCCAGACTTCGTAGCAAGCCAGCCAGCGCCAGGCGGCCTGGACGGCGAAGACGCAGGTATAGCGTCCTGGGTCCCAGCGGCTGCTGTGCCGCATGCTGCCTTGCCGCCACAGGCACATGGTCTGGTCGGTGAGCAGGTGCGGGCAGGGCTTGAGCGCGGTCAGGATGCGCGTCTCGGGCGGCACGGCGGGATAGCTGGCCAAGAGGCGCGTTTCCAGCTGATAGACGTTGTGCATGGGCTTGAGCCGGTAACGCAGAACCAGCGTGGGTCCGACGCGCTGGACCTGAATTTTGAAGGTCGCGTCGCGGCCCTCGTTGTAGCGCTCGATGACCGGAATCTCCACGGTCAACAGCCGCCGCTTACCCGCTTCGGTGTCGAATAGGCCCATGGTTTAATGGGCGAGCGGCCGGTGTCAACCGGCCGGTTAACACCGGCCGCTCGCTTTAATAATGGCACGGCACGGACTTGATGGCCGAGATGACTTCGTCGTCGGTCACTTCGTCGCTGGTGCCGGCAAAGGTGGTGTCGCGCCGATCGGTGAGGATGGCGCAATCGGACTCCACGTTGCCGCGCAACGCCGTGATGAGTTGCCCGCGTTCCGTGTCGTTGAGGGGTCGGAAATCCATGTGCTTCTCCCTTTCCAAAAAAAGGACGTCTTTCTGTTCCAAGCCCGCAGGCGAGTCTTCGAGCCTGCGGGGTGACAAACCCCCAAGGCTCGAAGACTCGCCCTGGGGCTTGGCTTACTTTTGCCCCGCCAGTTCCGCGAGGATCAAATAGACCGCGCGTTCCAGGTCCTTCTCGTGCGGATCGACCGCGCTGAGGTCGTCCTGGCGCACCAGATAATACCGCACAGTATCCGTTTCGAGCAATAGCCGCAAGCCGCTTTCCGGATCGGCCAGCACCAGATTCACTGCCAGGGCCGGCCCGGCTTGACCGGAAATCACCTCAATAGTCACCTTCGCTTGTTGGCGGCACAAGCGATCCAGGGCCTGGGCATGGGCCTCAATCGTGGGCCAGACCGGATGCAACGTCTTCGCCAGGTCCGGCCCCAAGGTCAGTTGCACCGGCAGCGCCCGGTAGCGGCGATCGCCTTCACCCAGGGCGTACCAGTGAAAGCATAGCTCGCCCAGGACCTGCACGTGGCTCTGCGGCTGCTGGGCAATCAGGGGTCCCTTGGCGGGCTTGCCGTCGGCGGTGCCGATGCCGAACACGCCGTCGCGGCCGCGGAGCTGGCCGACCCACAGGCTGTCACCCTGGTAGTCGCCGTCGCTGGGATGGCGCAAACTGCCCGGATGCGTGTGCACCACGCCCACCAGGGTCAGGCGCTTGTCGGCCTGGCGAACGATGCGGCTGGCCAGAGCCTGGGCGCTGGTGTTGAAACGAACGTGGGCGACGCCGGCGCTGCGTTGCGCCCCGGCCGGCAACGTCGCCAGCACCACGGCCTCGGTCGCCTCGCGCACGCCCAGAAGCACCCAGCCGATTTCTTCATGCCCGCGCGACGATTGCCGGTGGGCGGCGTATTCCGCGAACAGGGTGCGGGCCACCTCGTCCGTGAGGACGACACGGTGCAAGCGCCGCAGGGACCGCGGGACGGCGGCTGGGGCTTCCGGCTCGACCGCCGGCAACCGCTCGCGAAACAGCGAGCGCTGCAAGCGATTCAACAGCCGGCTGGCCGTGCTGACCAGGGCGTGCAACATGTCCAGGCATCCTCCGTGCCGCCACGCTTGGGCGATCTTCCTAATCATACCGGCGAAGGAAAGGGGTGTCAAAGACAGTTGCAAGTTTGGTGAAGTGGTGAGGCCAAAAGCCCAGGGACGGCCGTCCCTGGGCTTTGAGCCCCCACTCCCCACTCGGAGAGGCAACTGTTGCTCGACACGCTGGCGCCGTCCGGCCGGACGTGGCCGTCGAGTGCCTGTTTGCCTGATCGTGCCGGCAGTATATTCTGTTCCACCGCCAGAGGCATCCGCGCGCGATGGGAACTGCGGAAGTTCAGGCATTTCTGGAGCACTTGGCGGTGGGTCAACGGCTGGCGGTGAGTTGGCAACGAGAAGCGGCGCAGGCGGTGGGAAGAAGTGTAGTCCTCACGCTCCGCGTGAGGAGCTTCGTCACGCGGAGCGTGACGACTACACTGCTTGGCCGCGTTAGGTATCGGGAAATATTGGCCCTGGAAAAAGCATTGCCGAAGGTGGGCAGCTGGGCCAGTTGCGGTTGTCCGTAGGTTGAATTATTATCGTAATGACTAATTCTACGGTATCTTGGGATTGATCCACCGGTCACGATCCCGGTGCCGGAAAAAGCGGAAATCTTCCTGAGCCCCGATTATGGATACCGCATCTGACATCGGGCGTGCCATGGATTATTAAAACATGCGGCCCAGGGTCAAACGGTCAAGCCGGTCAAGCCATGAATCCTATCCTCAAAAAAATCAAACGGTGTATAATGGATCGCCGGGTTCGCTTCACCGCCAAGGCAGGGGCGGAAATGGGCCGCGATGGACTCAGTAAGCGGGAAGTTTACGAATCGATCTTGAATGCCGGCGAATTCGCCAAGGTGATTCGTTCCCGGTCCCTGGAGAAAGGGCCAAGACGCGAATACCTCTACATCATCAAAAGCGTCACTTTTGATTCATCCCGATTTACACCAAAGGCAAGCTGAAAAAGGAACTGGGTGAGGAAGTTTTTTATATTCTCATTTCCGCCAAAATCGACGAGGATTGACCATGCCTATTACTACCTGCCCTACCTGCGGCAGTAGACGCATTCGCCGTCAGGTTATTGACCTGGAAATTACGGTGCGCAACAAAACCAAGACGGTTCCACAGATCGAATTGGAAATTTGCCCTGCGTGTGGCGAAAAACTGTTCGATGATGCGGCCATGGAAAAAGTGGAAAAAGTATTCCCTCCACGGCCCCGAAAAATGAAAACCGCAAAACGAACCCGGTCTGTCTGACACAAAGAATGGACTACCACATCGTCATCGGCCTGGAAGTGCACGTGCAGTTGTTGACGCGCACCAAGCTGTTCTGCGGCTGCAGTACTCAGTTCGGCTTGTCGCCGAACTCGGCCACCTGCCCGGTGTGCCTCGGTTTGCCGGGGGTGTTGCCGGCGCTGAATCGCCGCGCCTTCGAGCTGGCCCTCAAGTCGGCCCTGGCCCTCAACTGCCGGATCGCCGCCTTCACCAAGTGGGACCGCAAGAATTACTACTATCCCGATTTGCCCAAGAATTATCAGATCAGCCAGTACGATCTGCCGCTGGGCCGGGACGGTTTTCTCGACATCGAGACCGCGGCGGACCACAAGCGCATCGGCATTATTCGCGTGCATCTCGAGGAGGATGCCGGCAAGATGCTGCACGACGAGCAGGGGGGAGGCAGTCTCGTCGATCTCAACCGCACCGGCACGCCGCTTCTGGAAATCGTCAGCCAGCCGGAGATTTCCAGCCCGGAACAGGCCAAGGCCTACCTGGAAGAAATTCGCCTGCTGCTGCGCGAGCTGGAAGTGTCGGACTGCGAGATGCAGGAAGGCAGCCTGCGCTGCGACGCCAACATCAACCTCCACGTGCCCCAAGCCGACGGCACCTTTGCCGCCACGCCGATCGTGGAAGTGAAAAACCTCAACAGCTTTCGCGGCGTCGAGCGGGCCCTGAAATATGAAGCCGAGCGGCAATATCACGAGTATCAGCGGCAGATGGCCAGCGCCTGGGAAATCGATGGGCAAGCGCCCAAGCGGTTTGGCGATGCCACGATCTTTCCGATCGCTGAGAAAAAAGCCGGCCGGCTGGTGGAGATTGCCAAGGCCACGGCGGGCTGGGACGATCGCCAAGGGGTCACGGTAATCCAACGGCGGAAAGAGGAAGCCGCCGACTACCGCTATTTCCCCGAGCCGGACCTGGTGCCGGTCACCGTCGATCCGGATTACCTGGAAACGCTCCGCGCCGGCCTGGGAGAACTGCCGGCGGCCCAGCGGGGAAGGTTGCAAACCCAATATGGCCTGTCCGCCTACGATGCCGGCGTCCTTTCCCGGCAAGGGCGCGCGGTGGTTGCTTTTTTCGAAGACGTCGCAGAGCGCGCGGGGGATGCCAAGGAGGCCTGCAACTGGATCAGCAACGAGGTCTTGCAAGCGCTCAACGAGCGTAAACAAACCATCAAGGAATTTGCCCTGTCCCCGGCGGCCCTGGCCTATTTGATCCGCGAGGTGAAAGCCACCGGTTTGAACAAGCAGCGCGCCCGCGAGGTATTCGCCGAAATGCTGGCCCGCGGCGCGTCCGCCAAAGAGGCCATGGACAAGCTCGGCTTCAAGGTCGTGGCCGATGAAGGCCAACTCGTCGAGCTGGTCCGCCGGGCCATCGCCGCCAATCCCAAGGCGGTCGCGGATTTCAAGAAGGGCAAGACCAAGGCGGCCGACGCCATCAAAGGGGCGGTCATGCGCGAGACCAAGGGCATGGCCAAAACCGAAGTGGTGCAGCGGATTTTGCTGGAGGAGTTACAGAAAAGTTAGGCTGGCCCGCGCCCCGGTCACGCCGTTACTATCAAATCCGCCTGCTTTTGACGAAGGCCAATCAATCCATCCCAGAACCTGGTAATCAAAGTCTCAAAACTATTTTGAGACCAACCTTTTTTCCATAACTCACTGCCGGAGGAGGAAAAAAACCGGGGTGACAGGATTGGAAACCAACCCCATCACCCCGTAACCCCGCACACCCGTCAGTTGACCGGTTAGGGTCGGGGGATCGGCGGCAATTCGCCGCGGAAGATTAATTCTTCCTCTTCCTGGATGATGATGCGGGGCGAGACCATGATCATCAGGCTGTTGGCCTCGCGGCCGTAGCCGATGTTCTTGAACAGCCGGCTCAGGTAGGGAATCTTGCTGAGCACCGGCGGGCCGAACTCGTTGCGCGATTCGGCCAGGTATTTCAAGCCGCCCATGAGCACGGTGCCGCCGTCGGGCACGTTGACCGTGGTGTTCACGGTGATCTGGCTGAACGAGGGCTGCTGGAAGAACATCTGGAAGATGAGTTCCGGCGGCGCCTGGGTGCTGCCGGTGCCGGGCCCGTAATACAGCTGTTGCAGCGGAATCTGCACGGGAATCAAGGGCACGGTGGCCGACACCAGGTTCGTCAAGGACGGCGTCATGTTGAGCCGGACGAAACGGCGGTCGGCGGAGATGACCGGCGTCACGGTCAGCGTGGTGCCGATGGGAAAAGGCTGGTTCTGCGGCGAAAAGAAGGTGTTGCCGACGCCGGTCTGTTGGATATTGATACTGGTCAGGAAGAAGATCTGGTCTTGCACGGAGATGGTGGCGGTCTGGCCGTTGAAGACGGTGATCTTGGGGGCCTGCATGAGGCTGGTGCGGCGGTCACCCTCGGCGGCGGCCAGGAACATCTGCACCTGGATGTCGCTGAGGAAGGCCAGGCCCAGCGAGATGCCGCCGTCGGCGCCGAGCGTGCCGGGGTAGCCGCCGAAGGGCGGCAGAGAGAAATCAAAGCTGCTGCCGCGCAGGGGGATGTTTAGGTCGGGGGTGAACTGTCCAGTGGGCAACAGGCCGGCGATGAAGTTCCCCGGCCGGAACTGGTTGATGTAGCCCGGCGGCTGGAACTGGCCGTTCAACAGTAACGGCTCGTAGCGCTTGTTGTTGGTCAAAAAGGTGATGTCGAAGTCCAGGCCGAGCCGCTCGAAGAACGATTCGGACACCGACACCAGGCGCAGCTCGATGGCGACCTCAAGGTCTTGCAGCTTGCGCAACGCTTGCAAGAGTTGCAGCACTTCCTCCTGCACTTCCTGCTGTTGGTTGATGACCAGGGCCATGCCGAGAGGGTAATACTGGATGGTGCCCTGGCCGCCGACGTCCTTCCAGGAGTTGGGCCGGATGGTGTTGGTGATGAGGTTGATGAGCACGTCCTCGATGGTGTTGCTGGGGCCGCGCTTGACGACGTTGGTTTGCATACCGGAGTGTTGCCCCGGCGGCCCGTAGCCGGGCAGGCCGCTGGCGGGCGCGCTGACCGGTTGGCCGTTGGCCAGGCCGTACGGCCCCGGGTACGGCGCGGCGCCGTAGTTGTTGCCATTCGTGCTCTGGATGTGCCGCCGCATGGCGGCTTCGAAGCTGTTCACGTCGGACACCGGATGGTTGTCGATCGGGATCACCAGGTCGGCCACGGGGTAGGTCACCTGTTTCGTCTTACCCTGGGCCTCTTCATGGGTGGTGATCTGCAGCACTTCGTCCTTGATGAGGTAGGTGAGGCGGACCTGTTTCAGAAGGATATTGAGGGCCGACTTGAGAGAAATCCCTTCCGCCGGCATCGACAACCTGGAATCCAGGCTGATACCGGCGTCTTTTAACGCCGCATAATCCGGAACAATGTTCACTCCGGTCAGCATTTTCAAGTCGTCGATGGCTTTCTGTAGTGTTGCATCGCGGAAGGTGACGTGGATCGGCAAGTTAAGCTTGTGCTCGATGGCCCGTTCGATGGGGTTGCGATTATTGAAGGAGATGCCTTTCGAGCCATCGGGGCGCTTGATGGCGCGATCTAGAGTGTTCTTGTCGAGTCTTATAGGGTTGTCCATATTCACATATGGACCGAACCGCATTCGTCCTTCATTCCAGATAATACCATCTTTTTCCATCTCGTCTTTTTTGGAAATATCCTCGGTTCTCTTAATGTTGATCGCGAACAACGCGACTTGAGCGGCCAGGTTGTCCGGGTCCAGCGCTTGCATTTGCAGAGCCAGGGACTTGGCTTCCTCATACTTATTTTCCTTGACGAAAACCTGTAATTGCTTGCCCAGGCGGACCAAATCTTCCTGCTGCTTGGCGATGGCGCGGTTGCGTGCGCGTTCATCGTGGCCCCCTTGGCCCAATAAGCGGGTTTCTTTTTCCAGGTCGATGGCGGCCTTGGCGGTGCGCAGGTTGTGCACCTTCATCTTGATGGGGCGGCGCAACAGGGCCAGGCGATCCTCATCCAGCTCGGGGTTTTTGCGCGGTTCCAGCTGATCGAGGTAGTTGGTGAGGACGTCGAGGGCCTGGCGCAGCTCGCCGCGGCCAAAAAGGTCGTTGGCCGAGCGGTGGGCGTTCAGGCCCAATTGCCGCAAGCGGTCGAACTGCACTTCTTCCAGGGCCTTGCGCTGTTCCAGGGGATCGCTTATCTTGTTATTCAGGGCCAGCGGGCCGAGGTCGGTGACCTGGGCGCGGCCGGGATCGCCGATTTTGCCGGGCAGCGGTGCCTCAATTTGCTTGATGGGCGCCGGGTGGAGTTTCTGCGTCTCGGCCTGGGCCACCGCCTCGGGCTGCATTTCCTTCTCGGCAGCGATGTTGCGCAAGGTGGCCTGCAACTGCGGCCCGACCAGGGGCCAGTCCCGATGGAGCGTGGCCAGGATGGTCCGGGCCCGCCGGTAATCGCGCTGGCGATAGGCGTCGATGACCGCTTCGGCCGTGCGGTTGGCGGCCAGAGTGGCTTGCAGGCGCTCTTCCACCTCGATGCTGCGCAGCAGATCGAAGGCTTCCTTTTGCAGGCCCAGGCCGGCGTCGGCAGCCAGTTCCTCGGCAATCTTGCGAGCGCCGGCGCTGTTGCCGGCGCGGAGCTCGCGGCGGGCGGCATCCAGCTTGGGCTGGCCCAGGCTTGCCAGCTGCGGCGGCGGACCTTGCATGACCGGGGGGTTGACACCCCCCGCTCGCCGGATCTGGGCCTCGCGCTGATCGATGAGGCTGGCATCCATGCCGAAGGCGCCGGCCAATTGACGGGCGGCGGCCAGGTCGGCGGCGGCGCGCCCGAAATGATCCGGATCGCCCGAGGCGCCGGCGGATTCGCTGGCCCGCTGCACGTAGCCCTGGATGAACCGGCTGCACTGCTCGGCAAGGTTGGCCAGGGCGATTTTTGGCTGGTCTTCGCCAAGTCCGAACTGGTACCCGACCTGGTCGGCCTCGATGGCTTTGTTGCGCGCCTCGATCAGCCGGCCCTGGCGTTCCAAAGCGCGCGCTTCGGCGAGCAGCGTATACGCCCGCGTCTTTTTGGCCAGCAGCTCGGGGGGCAGCGGCGGCGGCCCGGGCGGCGTGCCACTGGCGGCTTGTTGGAGTCCCGGCTTTAGCCGGTTGTCCGGACCGCCGTCAGGCTGGAAAGCCTGACCTACCGCAGCCGGCCCTAGGGGTTTCTGGTTCTGGGCCAGCGCGCCGGCGTCGGCATCTGGCGGCGTGAGGGTGTCCTGCTTGTGCTTGCGGTCGATTTCCGCGAGCAGCTTTTGCGGCCGGTCGCCGAAATCCCACACGCTGTACGGCCCGTGCAACTGCTGGGCGCGATAGGCCAGGCTCTTGGCTTCTTGATACTGGCCCTTGGTGAACCGTTGGCGGGCCTCGACCAGCAGGCGATTGGACAAATCGGTGCGGAGCTTGTCGGGATTGTCTTCGAACAGCCCCCAGCGGATGTTGGTGGTGGCGGCCTGGATGCAGAGTTCTTCGGCCAGGTCGAGCTTGTTGTCGCGGAAACGAGCGCGGGCTTCGCGGAGCAGGGCGCGGCCATCGGCACCGGGAGGCTGACGCCCCCCGCTCGCCGTTCCGGGCCTGGCCGGCGGCGGTTTGGGTGGCAAACCTTTGGCCGGTTCGGGTACCTTGGCAATGAGGTTGTTCTTGGCCGGGTCCGGGACATGCGGCCGTTGGCCGGTTCCGGTTGGATCGGGGCGCAGCTCGGGCGGCCGCGGCGGCTGTCCGGCGGCGGTGGCGGTCCGGCGCTGGATTTCCGCCAGCAACCGGCCCGGATTATCGGCATCCTGGTAAGTCATATCGGGGCGCAGGCCCTGCGCTTGCAGAGCCAGGCGGCGGGCACTTTCCAGGTCGTTGGCTCTGAGGGCCAGATACCCCTGGCGGACGAGTTGCCGGGCTTTCAGGGTGTTTTGCTGAGTCAGCGTCGGATTGGGCGGAGGCGGAACCGGCGCCGGCTCGGCCGCGGGCCATTGCGCCGGCGGAGGGCCGTCGCGCTGCGCCCGCGGCGGACCGTTAGGTTTTGCATCCTCGGTTTTCGGGTCCTTGGCCCAGAGGTTGGCCGGCCAGGTCACCACCTGTTTGAGAGTCTGTAAAGGAGACGACGCTTCGCCTGGCGGTCCCCGGTCCACGGGCGGTGGCGGCGGGGGCAGCGGCGGCCCGTCGTTGGCGCCGGTCTGCTTGATCTTGTCTTCGTGCTTGGGCCGGATGAATATGTTCTTGATGCCCTGCAACGGCCCGGTGGAGTCTTTTTTCTCGGGCGCTTTCTTGTCGGTCATGGGTGGCGGCATGGGTTCGCGCGGGGGCAGCGTGGCCCGCAAGGCCTGACTGTCGCGTTTGACTTTGGTGTGGGTATCGTTCCAGAGGGGAAGCCACCAGGGGCGTCCGACTTTTTCCGCCTGAGCGGCGTAATAATCGGCGGCGTCCACCTCGCCGCGATTCAAGGCGGCCCGCGCGGCGCCGACGAGGGATTTGTAATCCCCTTTAACCGTCTCGTTCGGGTGCGGCTTGGCCCCGGCAGCGCGAATTTTTTCTTGCACGCTCTGGAGCACCTGCCGGTCGGCCGGGGCCAGGTACTGGTGGTCGGCCAGGCGGATGAGGTTGTTGGCTTCGGTCAGGCGGTTCTGGCGCAAGGCTTCCTCGGCCTTGCGCACCTGCATGGCGCCGTTGCGGCGGTGTTGCAGAGCCACGTGGTTCCGCTCGATGAGGGTCTTCAAGTCGGCGCGTTCGCGCGGCGTGAGGTCGTCCTGGCCTTTCTGGGCGGCGGCATAATACTGGGCGGCCATTTCATAGTCGCCGTTCTTGAACAGGTCAAAGCCGGTGGCCAACAGGAGGCGCGGCCGCGGTGGCGGCGGCGTACCCGGCTGCCCTCGCGTCTGTGGCGGTTGCCCCAGCGCACCAAGCAAGGGCGCCAGCAGCAGCCCCAGCCACATTCCCCCCCGGCAAGTCCGTGCCATGTTGCTCGCCACCCCGGGCCTCCTTCCCGATTTAAGATTGCCGATTTTGGATTTTCGATTGCCGATGGCTCGATGTTCATTCAATCTGCAATCTGAAATCTAAAATCGGCAATCTGAAATCTACTTCCCCCATCACACCGGCTTTGCAACGCAATTGTAGGTCGGCCTTTCCAGGCCGACGTCCCTTGCCC
>CAZFGM010000190.1:0-11177 GCA_964518515.1 uncultured Alcaligenaceae bacterium
GAGATTCAGCCCAAAAAGGCTGATGTTGAGGAACAGCCCAGGACCATAGTTCTGACCGATTTCGATGAGGTTTTGAAAAACGCGAATTTCCTCCACGGTTTTCGGATTTTCGGGAAAGAGTTCGGTATCCAACTCAAAGGGCCACATCCGCTCCAGCTTGGGCCGAAAATTGTGGATGTAGAATTCTCGGGTTTTCTCCGAATTATCAAACTTGGGGAGTACATGCAGCATTCGCGGCAAGGAGAAGGCAAACACCAGAGTGATGGCACCAAAAACGGCAATCAAGGCGACTACCGCGGTGGTGCAGGCCAGGGTCCAATTGAATTTCAGGCGTCGATGCATCCACAGGGCCGTCGGTCCCAGGACCGCCGCCAGCAAGAGGGCGATGATCATGGGCAAAAACACACTTTGCCCCAACTTCAGGGCAACGATGACGCCAAAAACAATCAAGATGTTCAAACCCAGGCGGGTGGCGGCATTGAGGGGTGACATTTATTGACTCCGCTGCAAAGCGGTTGCCAGGCACTCGAACCGCCCCCCTCCTTTATATTTGGAGGGGTCCATTCCAAGGCGAGCGGCAGGAAATAACTTTACCTGGGACTATTTTCCTTCCTCTCCCTGATTCAGCGACTCCGGTTCGGCGATGGCGCGGAGATAGCGCGCCAGGAGCATCTGGATGGCCAGGACTTTCTGCCAGTCGGCGTAGCCGAGGGTGACCTGGGTGCCGTCGTCCTTGGCCTGGATGTTTTCGGTGCTGGAGGTCAGGCCGCGGTGAAGGAAGTCGAGGATTTCGGCGAAGCGGGCGGCCTGGGACGGGGTCAATTTTTGCGGCAAAGGGGGCAGGGCGCGGTTGCCGATAAACAAAGCATCGCTGGTGACGCTGATCGGCGCCTGCACGTTAAGATCAAAATCGAGGTCCTGCTCCTGGACACCGGCCAAGGTGCGGGCCTGCACGGTGGCGGGACCTTCAGGGGCCAGCCCTCCTTGATTCACGCTGCCCTGGACGGTGCCGCCGCCTTCCAACAGGGCCAGGCGAGCGGCGATTTCCTCGTTCGAGCCGAACAAGAGCAGCGACCGCCCCACGGCCACGCGGTCCCCCGGGCGGAGGCGGCGAATCTGTACTACCGTGCCGTTGACGCGCGTGCCGTTGGTGCTTTCCAGATCGGTGAGGATGTAGTCGTCGTTATCGATCTGGACCTTGGCGTGAAAACGGCTGACGCGCTCGTCGTTGAGGCGCAGCAGGTTGCCTTCCTCCCGGCCAATGGTTACGGGCGTGGGCAGGTCGCGGAAAACGCGTCCCTTATCTACCCCTTCCAGGATTTGAAAGGTCACGTTGGCCATGCCAACTCCAAGCAAAGCGAAATCGAATCCGAATATCGAAATCCGAATATCGAAATCCGAAACAAATTCGAAATTCGAAATTCTAAACCCGCAGTGAATAGATTCAAGAGTAAGACAAGGATTCGCCAGTCGAATCTTAATCCTAATCCTCTTCTTGATCTTCCTCCTGCTCTTTCTCTTTTGGTTCCATGCCACGTTACTAGCAATAGCAACTACCAACTAGCAACTAACAACCAGGCAACTGACAACTAGACTAGCAACTGTTCTTCATTGTCTCGTTCCACAGGGTCCATGTCAATTCCCTGGAAGCGGGTCGGCACTCGGGAAGATTGCGGAACCAGGTGAGTTGCCGTTTGGCGAACTGCCGTGACCGGATTTGCACCAGGGCGATGGTTTCTGCCAGGGAAGCCCGCCCTTCCACGTGCGCCAGAACTTCCTTGTAGCCCAGGGCCTGGGCCGCTTCGCGGCTAAGCGGCCGAGGCAGATGCCGCAGGGCCTGGACCTCCTCGACCCAGCCGGCGGCGAACATCGCCTCCACGCGGCGATGAAGGGCGGCGTACAACTCGTCCCGCGGCACGTCCAGCCACAGGCAGCGGTCCTGCCAGGCATCGGAGGCGAGCCGAGCAGCGTAAGCTGCCGGGTGGCCCCACTGCTGTTGCCAGGAGCTGATGGGCCGCCCCGTCAACTCCCATACTTCCAGGGCGCGGATCAGGCGGCGCCGATCGTGGGGATGAATCCGCGCCGCGGCCAGCGGATCAACGCCGGCCAGCCGGGCATGCAGCACTGCGGGACCCGCCTGTTCCGCTTCGGCGGTCAAGCGTTGCCGCACGCCTTCATCCTGGGCCGGTCCGTCGAACAGGCCGCGCAGAAGCGCTTTCAGATACAGGGGCGTGCCGCCGACAATCAACACGCGCCGGCCGCGGGCCTGGATGTCCCGGCAACAAGCGATGGCCTGCGCCCGCCACCAGGCCACGCTCGCCGATTCCCACGGATCGAGGACGTCGATGAGATGATGGCGCACCCGCTGCCGCTGCGCGTCGGTCGGCTTGGCGGTGCCGATGTCCATGCCGCGGTACAGGGCCATCGAATCCATAGAAATGATTTCCGCCCCCAGGCGCTCGGCCAGCTCGACCCCCAGCTGGGATTTGCCGGACCCCGTCGGACCGGTGAGAATTCGGACGTTGTGAAATGGATCGGAAACCATGCCATTATGTTAGTCGATACTCATGTGCAACCTGCCGAGAAGTAAATTCGAAATCCGAATATCGAAATCCGAAACAAATCCGAAATTCAAATATCGAAATCCTAAAAGCGGCGATTGGCAGAGTTTTGGACTTTGATCGGATTTCGGATTTGCGACCCGGCCGCGTTGGGACAAAATTCCAGGATGGGTCGTCATTCTGTCATCTGGCCACCTGTCAGCCGTCGAGGGCCGGCAAAGCGAAAGCGCCGCGGGTTTTCCAGTCGGGCGAAATCCTGGAAGTCCATGCGGATGGCCACAAAATGGCCCTGTGCGGCAAAGACGACGGGGGCCTGCGGTTGGAGGGCTTCGTCCACAATCGTTGACAGCCCGTACAAAGTGCCGAAAGGAACCAGGGCGCCCCATTCGCAATCGCGGAAGAACGGGGCGATCTCCTCCGGGCCAGCCAGCCGGACCGGCCGCCCCAAGGCGCCAGCGACGGCGTCCAGGTTGATGCGATGTGTTGCCGGCAAGACCGCCACCACAAACCCCGCCGGCGCCGCCAACAGCACGCTCTTGGCGATGTTCCGCCCGGACACGTGCAACTGTTTGGCCAACCGCTCGGCGGAATAAGCCGGCGGATGGTACATCATCTGGAAGGGGACGTGCTGGTCGCTCAAAAACGTGGCAATGCGCATGGAAGTTTCTCCGTCTGTTCCGGGGACGGGAAATGACCCTGTTCAGTGTACCGCCGGAGTTTCGCGGCCGGGAGGGGACATTGACTGGCTTTTCTTGGCTTTTTCCGGCCCTCGTCCATTTATGCCAACCCTAGCGGATTTTCGAGTGTCCCATTAACTTTGGATTGACGGGTCCCCAGTGTAGTCCTCACGCTCCGCAGGAGGATTCGTCACGCGGAGCGTGACGACTACCATTGAATCCTGGCGCTTCGGACTCAAGTCCGTAGAATGGCGCTTATCATTCTGCGCTCTTCGGGAGTGAATTCATGCAAACTCGAAAAACCTGGCTCGGTTGCCTCCTGATTTTGGGAATGGCCCGGCCGATCGCGGCCCAACCAGCGCTCCTGGCCGAAATCAAAAAACGCCTCGACCAGGACTACAAGCAACTCGATGCCCTGTACAAGCAGTGGCACGCCCATCCTGAGCTGGCGTTTGGGGAAAAACAGACGGCGGCCCGCCTGGCGGGCGAATTGCGCCAGGCGGGTTTTGACGTCACCGAAAAAGTCGGCGTCACCGGCGTCGTCGGCGTCCTGAAGAACGGCCCGGGACCGACCATTCTCGTTCGCGCCGACATGGACGGCCTGCCCATCATCGAGCAGACCAACCTGCCCTACGCCAGCAAGGTGCGCACGCGCGACAAGGACGGCCTGAACATCGGCGTCATGCACGCTTGCGGCCACGATATCAACATGACCTGTCTGATCGGCACGGCCCGCCTGCTGGTGCACCTGCAAAAGCGGTGGAGCGGAACGCTGGTGTTCATCGGCCAGCCGGCCGAGGAAATCGGCCAGGGCGCCAAGAAGATGCTCGACGACGGCCTGTTCCGGCGTTTC
The DNA here is from genome assembly GCA_964518515.1 of uncultured Alcaligenaceae bacterium. GTDB lineage: Bacteria > Planctomycetota > Planctomycetia > Gemmatales > Gemmataceae > CAZFGM01. The sequence continues at coordinate 4,092 of CAZFGM010000190.1, forward strand.
CCGCGGCCGGATTTTGCCCTGGCCCTGCACTGCGACGGCCGCTATCCGCACGGCACCGTCACCTACCGTGAGGGGCAGCTTCAGGCCCACGTCGATTCGCTGGATATTCTCGTGCGCGGCCAGGGCGGGCACGGCGCCGCGCCCAACACAACCATCGATCCGGTCGTCCTGGCCGCCCGGATCATCCTTGACCTGCAAACCATTTCCAGCCGGGAGCGGTCTCCGGCCGACCCGGTCGTCGTGACGGTCGGCTCGATTCACGGCGGCACCAAGCACAATATCATCCCCAGCGAGGTCAAGCTCCAGCTGACGGTCCGCACGCTAAACGACCGGACGCGCCAGGAAGTGCTCCAGGCCATCGTTCGCATCGCCAAGGCGGCCGCCACGGGAGCGCGAGCCCCGGAACCGATCATCACGCACGACCCCGGCGCTTTCACGCCGGCCCTGGTCAACGATCCCAAGCTGACCCCAAGAATGGTGGCCCAGTTCCGCAATGTCCTGGGACCCGACCAGGTAATCGAACGGCCGATGTCGATGGGCGGCGAAGATTTCAGCCACTTCGGCCGGGCCGGCGTGCAATCCTTTTACTATTTCCTGGGCTCGGTGTCCCCGGAAGCCTACCAGGAAGCGCACCGGCCGGGCGGCAAACCCCTGCCCGTCACGCATTCGCCGTTCTATTTTCCCGTGCCCGAACCCACGATCAAAACCGGCGTGATAACGATGACCCTGGCGGTGTTGGAGTTGGCCAAAAGATGAAATTCGACTTTCCCCCCTTGCGCGAGTTGGCGCGACCGGGCCCTGGGGGCGTCCGGGGAAACTTCTGCCGGATTCGGACGACACGGCCAACATTTACCACGGCCGCAATGGCCTGAGTCAGTTAGAGCGCCTTCTGACATTCGACGAAGGTAAGCCATTCAACGGCAGCGGGACCATGCGGCAGGCGTTTCGGGCGCAACCGTCATCGTGCCGCCCAACGAACTGTTATGGCGCGAGTGGTATTGAAAATGTCAACTTCGCCATGCCTGGAATTGCCCAATGTGAGAAAGAGTCCATTTCCACGACCATGACGAAATACGGCCGGCCGGCTTCCGAGGCCCCGCCATTAAAGACGCGGGCGATATTGGCATGGTCCAAAAATCCTTGATTCATCGCCGCGGCCGGTCATGCCCGAGACTTTTTCAGTTCTTTGAAGAGGAACGCTCGAGCATAACTCCAAATTCGATCGGCTTGGTCGCACCACACGTCCGACAGACGGGTTGGGAACGTTGGGAAACCCGTCCTACTTCAATCTTGCCCGCGTGAAGTTCCCCGGCCCACCAAGCCGCCAGTGGGACCACCTCACCCTACCCTCTCCCCTGAGGAGAGAGGTGAGGGGAGCAAACAACAAAAAACCCCAAGTCCAGGGGAAGGACTTGGGGTTCGCATGTTGGAGGGAGGGAAGACCGGTTAGCCCACCGCCGAAACGGGTTCATTCAGCGGGGGCCATTCCTTGTCCACGCCTTCATCTTCGATCTGCCGCAGCTGGGCGGCGGTGATGGCGAATTTTTCCGTGATCACTTCATACGATTTCCGCACGTTGCGCTCGCTGTCTTGCGTGGCCACCAGTGCGTGAAAAATTTCCTTGCGTTGATCCATGGTTAACCGTTTCGAGGGCATGGCTTCTCCTTTGCGTTTCGAGCCAGAGGACAAACCCAAGAACCCAGGCGCAGGCCATTGCCCTGGTCTTTCCCGGGACGAGAAAACCACCGCGGGGGGAGGCCCCGAAAGTTGCCCGTCTCACCACCGCCCGGAGGCCGCACGGTGCAAACGGAACCCCATCCGTATAGGATCGGTGACTTCCTTACCTAAAGTATACGCGGGGCGACTCGCTTTGGACGCAAAATTCCCGGATTTTTCCATGCACAACCCGCAAATCATGTGTACCTTAACGCTACAAGACGTAGGGCTGGCACCGGCCCGCCTGGTTTTTATCCATCCGAGGGAGGTTGCACCGTGGTATTTCGTTCCCGGCCTTTGGGCCTTTTTCTGGCGTTTTTTGTGTTTCCCGTTGTCACCTGGGCCGACGGCCCTAACGATCTGCCCAAGGAATGGGCCAGGCACGTCACGGAAATCAACCGCCGCATTGCCGTGGAGTACGCCAGCCTGGAAAAACTTTACAAGCATTTGCACGCCCATCCGGAATTGTCGTTTGCCGAGGAACAGACGGCGGCCCGCATGGCCGAGGAGATCAAGAAAGCCGGCTTTACCGTCACCACCAAGGTGGGCGGCCACGGCGTCGTCGCCGTCTTCAAAAACGGGCCCGGTCCCACCGTCCTGGTCCGCTGCGACATGGACGGTCTGCCCATCATCGAGGCCACCGGCTTGCCCTATGCCAGCAAGGTTCGCACGCGCGATAAAGACGGCAAGGAAGTCGGCGTCATGCACGCCTGCGGCCATGACATGCACATGACCTGCTGGGTCGGCACGGCCCGTACCCTGATCGCCCTGAAAGATCGCTGGCAAGGCACCCTGGTGTTCATCGCCCAGCCCGCCGAGGAAGCCGGCGGCGGCGCCCGCCGCATGCTCGCCGACGGTCTGTTCACCCGCTTTCCCCGCCCCGACTACGCCCTGGGCCTGCACTGCTCCGGGGCGGCGGTGGGAAACATCGCTTATTCCGAAGGAATTCTGATGGCCAACGTGGACTCGGTGGACATCACCGTCCGCGGCAAGGGCGGCCACGGCGCCGCGCCGCACACGACCATCGACCCGGTGGTTCTTTCCGCGCGCATCATCCTCGATCTGCAAACCCTGGTCAGCCGCGAAACCAATCCCACCGAGCCGGCCGTGATCACCGTCGGCTCGATCCACGGCGGCACCAAGCACAACATCATTCCGTCCGAGGTCAAGCTGCAAGTGACCGTCCGCACCCTGAAGGACGAGGTCCGCAAACACCTGTTGGAAGGCATCGCCCGCATCTGCAAGGCGGCCGCCGAAGCCGCGCGGGCGCCCGAGCCGATCATCCGCGTCGAGCTGGACGACTTCACCCCCGCCGTCTACAACGACGCGCCCCTGGCCCGCAAAACCGCCGGCCTGTTCAAGCAGCTCTTGGGCGACGACCGCGTCCGCCTGATTGGCCCGATCATGGGCGGCGAGGACTTCGGCCGCTACGGCCGCGCCGGCGTGCCCATCTTTTTCTATTTCATGGGCTCGGTGGACCCCAAGGTGGTCCTCAACTCGATCAAGACCGGCAAGCCGCTGCCGCCCATGCATTCGGACGGCTTTTACCCGCAGATCGACGGCAGCATCCGCCACGGCGTGCTGACGATGAGCGCGGCGGTGCTGAACTTGTTGCCGCGGAAAGAGCAATAATTCGGAGAAAACCGTGCCCCAGCTGGCATTGGTTTGGCGATGGCAGTTTACCTGCACCTGGATAGGAGGAATACGAATGCCCCAACAGAAAAAGGTCGCGGTAAAAGCCCGAAGGCGGGCAAGAGATCGCAACCTGGATGCGGCGCACGTCTCTTGACGAGCAGGACTCCTCTGTGGTTTGATCGTGGAGAAGCCGGCAACAGCCTTGCCGGCGAGCCAAGGGGGTTTGACAATGGACCAACAAAGTGTGGCCGCCTGGATTGCCGAACGCGGCTTGACCTTGGAACGGCTGGAAGAAATGACCGGCCTGGACCGCAAAGTTCTGGAAGCGATTGTCCACGGCCGTTACACGCCCAGTCCCCAGCAGCGGCAGTTGGTCGCCGCCGCTCTGGGAATCGCCACGGAGCAGATTGCCTGGGGCCATACTACCGAGGTCAGCCACCTGTACGGTCACGGCCCGCAGTTTGGCCGGACCCCTTGAAAGGACGTACCGATGGAACCGACCAAGACCATCGTCGACCTGTGCCAAGAACACCAGATCGATGCCAAGATTCTGGCGGAAAAAACCGGTTTGGACGAGCAGCGCGTGGCGGCCATCATCTTGGGCCGCTGGACGCCGAGCCCTGTGGAGCGCGACCGCATCGCCGCCGTCTTCGGCTTGACCCGCGACCAGATCACCTGGGGACACAAGACGCCCATTCAACACATCTATGGCCACGGACCAGCGTAACCCATGCAACGAACGATATTCCGCGTCGCCGCCTGCGTGACATTTGCGTTCAGGTACGAATACCCCAGCCCTGCACCCTGCACCCCTAAACCCGGCAATGAAATACTGATCGCAGGCAGGCAGGCAGGCACCCGAACGTGCCGAGGAGCACTTTCGACACGAGGATTTCTGTGGGCTGGCCGAACTTACTATATGCCTTGCTGATTGCTTCCGCAGCCTCCAGGATCACCGGCACAAGTTCGACAACTTCTGCTTCAGACCCGAAATCGCGTTCCCAAAGTGGTGCGAAACGCGAGGAGGCGAGGCAATCGACAACCCCCAAATGGACCGTGTAAGCACGCTGAAGCAAGAACGTTAACCCGCGATACATGCCCCAGCTTGCGAGATAACACCCAAGCGGTAAGGCGGCATGGTGTCGCTGGGCGGCGATCCCCGAAGGCTTCACGTTTCGGAAGAAGCGGTAACAATGTTCCCAGGACCGATAGCGGTGGTGCAGGTCACCACCGCTATTGCTGTATTAGGCGGGATCATTGCATGCCCTACTCTTCGGTTCTCCGCCATCCCAGTCCAGTTAACCTATTCTCGCTTCGGCTGGGTCAAAAGGCGGCGCAGCTCGCGGACTCGCTCGAGATCGACGCCGGGCGGGTTGTGGTCCAGCAGCCAGTCCAGGTCGGCCAGGGCCCGGTCGCGCTGGCCGGCTTTCCAGCGCAGCACCGCGCGAATCCAGCGGTCCTCGTGCGCCTCGGCATCCACCGTCAGGATGGCGTCCAGATAGTGCAAGACGCCGTCCAGGTCCCCTTCGCGCTTGGCGACATTGAGGAGGTTGTTGAGCATCCGCTGAACGATGGCCTTCTTGGTAATGGCTTTGAGATGCTCGGGTTTCAGAGGTTCGCCGGTGATTTTGCGGACGATCTTGTCGGCCTCGGCTTCGCTGAGGAATTTGCCGCCGTCGTAGACGTCGATGAGCTGGGCTTTGCCCTGGGCCGGCTCGTGGCGGACCATGAAATGGCCGGGCAGCGGCACGCCGACCACTTTCACGCCCAGCCGCCGCGCGACTTCCATGTACAGCACCGCCAGGGTGATCGGCAAACCTTCGCGGTCGTCGATCACTTCGTTGAGATAGCTGTTGGCGCGGGTGTAGTAATCGACCCGGCTGCCGTGAAAGCCGCGCTCCTGGAAAAGGAATTGGTTGAGGGCCTTCACCTTGGCCGTCTCGTCGGCTTTGGGCGGCAAGGCCGCCGCCACTTGCCGGGCCAGGCGGTCCACTTCCTTGCGATAGGATTCCACTTCCAGTTCTTCATTGTCCAGGCGGGCAATCAGCAAGGCGGCCTTTACCAGGTCGATGTCCGCGTCGATTCCTTGCACGGCCTTGGCCAGGTCGGCCAGAGCCCGCTGTTGGTGCACGGCTGTGGCCAGCTTCTTGAGCTGGGCCGCCTGCTCTTCCAACAGCCGGGCGCGTTCGCGCAACAGGGCCACGCTCGCCGGGCTGTCCGGCGCCAGCTTGTCCACCAGCGTGGCCGGCAGCGGTTTGCCCGTGGGCAATTTGTCCAAGGCCGCGCGAATGCGGCCCAAGACTTCCTCCGGTATTTTCTTGGCCGCTATCCGGTCGGCCACCTGGAAGTGTTTGAACTCGGCGACCGTGCCGCGAAAACTGGCCAGGCCCACCGCGCCTTCCTTGAAGGTCCGGTCTTCCTCTTCGACCACCAGGTGATCGTTCAAATAGCACAGGAACTTTTTCTTGTCGATGCGGACCTTGAAGGTGTTCCAATCGCCAGAGCGATAGTGCGCGCTGGGAATAACGTGCAGAATTTTCCAGGAAAACACATCGGGGCCTTCAAAGCGAACGAAGCGGAGCTTGCCGCTGGAGGGATAGAAGCCGTAATGGAGATCGCCGCCGTCGGCATGAAAGACCAGGCCGGCGGCGCCACTTTCATCCCCCAGCTTGACGGTGACGCCGACTTCATAAGGCCCCTTGGGCAAGGGCTGTTGTGCCAGGCACAAGGTACGACCGCCGAAGCCGCTGCCCAGGCCGTCGGCGATGATGCGGCCGGCGCGTTGCCGCCAGCGGCCGCCGCCGACGATTTGCCATTCCGTCTTATCGAGGGCGCCGATGGTTAGCCAGCGGTCCATGGGGATGGGGTTGGGCCGGGCCAACAGCGGTTTGAGGGCATTGCTGGGCACGGCAAAGCCCAGGTTGGCCGTCACCAGCGCTTTCATGGTGACGATGCCCACGACCTTGCCCTCGAGGTCGAGCACCGGCCCGCCGCTGTTGCCCTGTTCAATGGGGATGGCTAGCTGGATCATGGAGAGGCCTTCGATGTCGCGCTTGCCGGAAACCACGCCGCGGACGACGCTGTATTCCAGGCCGCGCGGATGGCCGAGGGCGACGACGGCCTGGCCGTTCTTGAGCGGCCCGGAATCGCCGAGCACGAGCGGGGTCAAATCCTTGGCGTCGATCTTGACGAGGGCCAGGTCCAGGCTGCGGTCGGAGGCATGAACGGCAGTGACAGGGTGGCGGGAGCCGTCGGCCAGTTGCACGGTGAGGGGCCGGGCCTCGCCGAGGACGTGCAGGTTGGTAGCGATCAGGCCGTCCTTGCGGACGACGAAGCCGGTGCCCAGGCCCTGCTGCTTGCCGTCGCGGCCGGCAAACATGATGACCACGACCGATTTTCGTGCCCGCTCCGCCAAGTCCTCGACGGCATCGCCCTTGTCCCCCGGCGGCGGATCGCCTTTCTTCTTGTCACCCGCCAGGAGGTGGACGTTGGCGAAAAGGATCACCGTGAAAGCGCAAGACAAAAGGTGGAATGGCATGGAGGAACTCCGCTGGGAAGGAAAAATCGGGGCGGGAGATCACCGGAATCTATTGTGGCAAGGAAAAGGAGAAAAAGCTAGAAGATAGGACTCCCGGATCATTTCCAGAGTCAACTGCAAACGCTCGGCGTTAGTCATGCGTCCAATACCATTGCGCTTTTTCCAATGTTTGAGGGTCAGCCCCGTTCACGGGGCTT
>CAZFGM010000191.1:0-6454 GCA_964518515.1 uncultured Alcaligenaceae bacterium
GCCCTACCTGGTCGCTGGCAGCTGGATTCATCACAATTTCGCCATTTGGATCGGCCACGAGGAAGACAACACTGCCTGGGACGCCTTGCAGCGCACGCGCGAGCATTTGCGCACGCGGGTCCAGCAAGGATTTGTGCCAGAGGACAAAGTGCGCCAGGCCTGGGAGGAAATTTACATCGCCGAGGGCAGCGACTGGTACTGGTGGTTCGGCGACGACCATTCCAGCGCCCAGGACATGCTGTTCGATTATCTGTTTCGCAAGCATTTGCAGAATGTGTATCTGCTGTTGGGCGATCCGCCGCCGGCGGACCTGGGCCGTCCCATCAAGCGGCGTGGCCAGAAGGCCAAGCATACCTTGCCGCGCAGCTTTCTCGACGTCAAGATCGACGGCCGGCAAACGTTCTTCGAGTGGATCGCCGCCGGCCGCTACACCTGCCAGAGCGAGCGCGGCACCATGGCCATGGTGGCGCGCGGGCCGATGAAGGACGTTTATTTCGGCTTCGACCGCCAGTCGCTGTTGGTGCGCGTGGATTTCGACCGGGCCGCCAAGATCGCCCTGGCCGATTTCGAGGCCCTGCGCTTGGGGTTTTCGGAGCCGGTGGGTTGGGAAGTGCTGATTGAAAACCCTGGCCGGCCGGACCAGCGCGTTAAGGCCTTGCACGAAGGGGTGCCGCAAGGGCCGGACCCCGCGATTGCCGTCGCCATCGACCAGATTGTCGAGCTGGCCGTGCCGTTCACCTTATTGCGCCTGGAGGTAGACAAGCCGATTCACTTTTACGTGGAGCTGATCTCCAACCGCCAGAGCCGCGACCGCGCCCCGCGCGAAGGGGCTATCCATTTGACGTGCCCGTCGCCGGATTTCGAGCAGATTATGTGGGATGTGTGAGAAGAAAATCCGAAATTCGAAATCCGAAATCCGAAACAAATTCAAATATCGAAATCCGAAATCCAAAACTCCGGTCTCAGGTTTCGATATTTGAAATTCGGATTTGTTTCGAATTTCGATATTCGAATTTCGAATTTTCTTCCCCTATCGAATCCCCACGAAACTTCCGTCATGCTCGCGGGCCAGGGCCCACAGAAAGGCGCCCACGTCGGGGCTTTCGAAGAAGAAGCCGATGGTGTTGATGCGGACGCGGGGTTGGCCGGCGATCGGGGCGTTCCATACGTTTTTCAGGCGGTTGCGAACGTACTTGCTGAGGATTTCGGATTTTCGCTGATCAGATAACTCCCCGGCATTGGCAGGCAAGCCGGTGCCGGCGTTGGGCAGGCCGTCGGACAGGACGTAAATGGTATCGAGCTTCTGGCCGCGGAACTTGAAGGCCTCCGCGAAGGCGGCGTACATGTTGGTTTCGCCTTCGGGCTTTCTGGCCTTGAGGCCCCTCAACACCGTCTGCGGCGATAGCTGGCGGTCGTATTTCAGCCATTCCCCCGCTTTGCCGAACGGATAGCGCACGCGGTCGGAAAACAAAATGATCTGGTACTGCTTGAGCTCGGGCAGGCTCTTCATGATGCTGATGACCGTGTCGCACAGGAAGGGCCACTTGTCGGGATCGAGGGTGGCGGCGTCGCTCATGGCCATGCTGCCGGACATGTCGATGAGGAACAGGACATTCTGGCCGGTGAGCGGAATGCCGGCAAAGCGGTTTTCGGCGATTTCCTTGAGGGTCTTGGCCTGTAGGATCAAGGCCAGGCGCTCGACTTGCAATGAGGAAAGGTTTTTCTTGGCCTCGTCCAAGTCCTTGGCGCTGAGTTTCAGACGTCGGGCAAGCAATTCCTGAGCGGCCAGGATTTCTTTGTAGCGCAGGGCGGCGGCCAGGATGTCCTTCTGGCTTTTGGCCAGGTCCTCCTCCAGCAGCTTGGCGCGAATGTCCGAAACTTTTATCTTCGCCAGGTAATCCTTGCTCAAGAGCTGTAACGAAGCCAGCGTCTGCTCGAGTTTGTGGGCGTTGGTTTCGGATTCCTTCAAGCGAGCGGTGAGGTCCTCCGCTTGCTTGACGGCATTTTGATGCTGGAGAATGCGGGCGGCCAAGTCCTTGCGCAGGACGGCGATGATCAGGTCGGCGCCTTTCAGGTCGCGAAGGAATTTTTCCTGCGCGCGCATTTTGGCGGCCAGGTCAGTCACGGCAGCGGCTTTTTCCAGCTTGAGCTTGTCCAGGTCATTCCGCAAACCGTCGAGCACCGCCTGGGCGGCGGCCAGGGCCTTGCGGGCTTGCTCATAATCCTTCCGGCTAAGAAGGGTAAATTCGTTGGCCTTGTCGAGCTTATTCCGTAGGTCGGTGACCTGCAGGGTGATTTTATCTTCCTTTTCCTTGCTGGTTTTCAGGTCGATCTTGAGAGCATTCACCGTCTTGGACAGGGAAGCGACCTGAAGGAGGGCGTTGTTTTCATTCGTGCGGCTTTTATCCAGAGCGGCTTGCAAGGCTGCCGCCAGGCGATCGAGCGCTTCGATCTTACTGGCCGACTTGATTTCCACGTCTTTACTGGCTTTCAGATCGCCGGCGAGTCTGGTTTCCAGGTATTTGGCGGCTTTCAAGGCCGACAGAAGTTCAGTGATTTTCTCGGCAGATAGAGCCTCGCGTTCCTTGCCGGCTTTCAAGGCGACCTGTAACGAATCTTCGAGATCCTTGGCCGATTTCAGTTGCTCGTTGGCCTTGCGCACCGCCGCCGTCTGGTCTTCCGCTTCCTGATAATTGACTTGCCAGAGCAGAATAACGCAGCCCAGCGCGCAGCAAAGCACATCAATCATGTACAGCGTGAAAACCGTCGGTATGCGATGGCGGATTTGCATGGTTATTTGTCAGTTGTTAGTGGGAAGTTGTCAAAAACTACGATATAGTAATTTCCCCGTTTTCAAAAACGCAAACGCACGTTGTTTCCGGGGATGAAACTTGTCCAGGCGCCTCCGGATTCTTGAAAGCCACTATCCATTGATTGCGAAAGGATTCCCTGACGCTATGATAGGTTTCAACAAGATCGGGGGGGCATTTTTCCGCCATTTCGTCCAAATGCCGAATATCGAGAAACCGTACATCAACTATCGGCCCGACATCCAAGGCGGCAGTGCGAACGTAATCTAGTGCCCTGGTAACCGCTTCTTCTTTCATCATAATTACACCGCCTCTCGGAAGAACTTGAACCGAAAAAGGGAGTAAACACAAAGGATCAATTATTATGGAAAACCGGCCGCAGGCAGTGCAATGGGGTTTCCACCTTTTCGTAATAGGTAATAGAAAGCCTGATCCCTTTCAGACCGGTTAAAGATATTGTTCCACAGATTCTTGCTCAGGCGAAGCTGGTCATAAACAAATTGTTCACGAAGCGGTTCGGTCGTCCTGGAATACCTCGCATAGCCCACGCCCTTCGGGTGTCGATAATGTTGCAATTCATGATAAACTTCATAAAAGGTTGGATTCGGACACAGATGCAGTTCGTGCCGGCCAATTGCCTTCGCGCCAAACATCATCTGGTTACTGTTTAATATCAAATCAACATTGTTTCTGTCCAAGTATCTTCGTAATGCGCCAAGGCGATTCGGACCATAAAGCCTTCCGGCGACACGAATCATGTTGAAGAAACTCGTTGTTTTTGGTCCTTGCTGCGGGTTATTTTATCGACGCGAAACCGCCGAGCGAGCTTCATTCACGCAGCCGGAGAACCCACACTTTCACTCTCTCACTCTCCCACTCTCTCACTCTTTCACGCCCTCTACTGGGGATTCTATCGACGCGAAACCGCCGAGCGAGCTTCATTCACGCAGCCGGAGGATCCACTCTCCCACTCTCTCACTCTCTCACGCGGTCAAGGGCGCCCGATCCAGCGTTCCGCCGAGGAAGCGCAGCAGCGGCCCGTCGGGGCCGAGGCGGATCCAGTCGCCGGGGCGCAGCACTACCGGGTTGGCCACCGAACTATCGTTGACCAGCGTGCCCACCCGGCTGCGATCGAACAGCATAAAAGCGCGGTGATCGAAGACGATTTCGCAATGGCGCGGCGAAACGCCTAGATAATCGTCGGCGGGGAAAACCAGGTTGCAGCCCGGCTGCGAGCCGAGGATGAAATTCACGTCGTTGAGGAAATAATCCTGCCCCTGGAAGTGCAGGCGGGCCGGGCCGGCGTCGGGCGCCTGCGGCAACGGCAACGGCGCTTCCAGAAGATGACCGGCGGCAACCAGCTCATGGCGCTGACAATGGGCCGCGACGGCGTGGCCCGCCCGCGCCGGCGCGTCGTCGGTCACGACCAGGACATTCGGCTCGGCATGCAAGCCGTCGCCCAGCAAGTCCTCGCCGAAATCGTCTTCGCGGGAGTAAACCGCTGGGGAAACAGGGGCCCAATCTTCCAGGGCGCGGCGCAACGCCGACACCACGCCCGGCAACCGCCCCACGGCGGCCGTCAACAGCAGCGCCCCCGGCGGACCTTCCGGCCAGGGCGAATTCCACACCGCCTCGACCTCCGCCACCAAGTGGTGCAAGAGCGGCTTGCAAAAATTCACCGGTTGCTCCGGCTGCACCAGCAGGTTCTGATACCAGGTGGCGCCCTGGAAACCGAGCTGAATCATGCGGCCTTGACGGCTGGCATCGAGCAGAACCTCGATCTGCTCAAACAAAACCTGCTCCGCAGCGGGGGAATCGCGCGGATCGCGGCGGCTTTGCAACACGCAACAGTCGGCCAGGGCATTGAGCAGCCGTTCTTTCCAGGCGTGCCAGCTCAGATGGCCGAGGACACGGGTTTCCACCAAGTGGGCCTGGCCGGCCTCGGTGCGAATGGTGCTCAGGGTCAAGGCATGGTCGTCGATATCGGCGACGAGGGCATAACCGAGCCAGGCCTGCTCGGCATAAGCAGCCAGGGCCACCGCGAGAGAGGCCGGCATGGTTCCCAGAAGCGGAATGCCGTGGTGTTCGGCGAGTGCGGTTATGTCCCGCGCTTGCTCGGCGGTCAGGTAATCGGGAAGGATCAGGACCACGCCGTCGGAGGAAGCGCACACCGGTTTGAGACGTTGCACCACCAGGGCTAGCGCTTGCCTGCTATCCAGGAGATGGTGGCCGGCCTGCCAGTGGCGTTCCGGCGGAGGTTCGCCCAGGTGCGGCAAGAACGTGTGGCACACTTGATGGGGACTGAGCCGCGCCAATCGCAAGCCGGCATGGCCGACTTCCGGCGCGGAGCGTTCCAGGCTAATGTATAAAGGCAAATCCCCGGCCGGCGGATCCAAAGGGACCGGGAGGGGAAAATCCCCCACCGGGCCGCTAACGGCTCGCGCGCGCGTAGCGTTCAGGTCGAGGCCGAGCAGGGTCATCGCGGCAACTTCTCCGGATGCGTGATCGTGGTGCTGTTCGAAAGGTGCCCTCGATTCAGGGCCAGCGGATTGACACCCTCGCCCAGCGGCTCCGGCTCGTACAGGCGATTGACCAGGTGTTCCATGCAATACTGCTGGCTATCGAGAACCAGGGCTTCCTCGTCACGCTGCATCATGTGAATGAGGAACATGAGCGATAGGCTGAGGGTCAGGGCTACCAGAGTGCAATCAAAAGCCACGGTCAGGTGGCTGGTGGCGAGCTTGATCTGTTCGGCGCCGCTGCCGGCCATGGTCATGCTGCCGGCCAGGCCGCGGACGGTGCCGAGAAAGCCGATGGCCGGAATGGCCCAGGCCAGGTAATTCACCGTGGCCATGCTGGTCACCAGCCGGCCGTGCTCGACTTCGGCCTGCGTTTTTACGGTTTCGTTGACTTCCTGACTGGACCGGCTGGTGGCGAATTTCGCCAGGGCCGTGCGAATCATTTTGGCCAGGACAAAAGGACCATGCGTTTCGGTGACTTGATCGACCTTGCGCTGCAACGGCCGGGCATCTTCTTGCAGTATGCGGGCGCCTTCCTCCACGGGCAATAGACCCAGGCGGAAGGACCGGCGCTGACGGCGCAATTCCAGGTAGCGACTGAGAAGAATGAAGCCGGCCCAGGTAAAACAGCAATAACAAGCAATTTGTTCGGGACCGAGCAAGAGCCAGCCCCAGCGCTCCGCCGACCAATTTTCCCAGCCGGTGCCCCTATCGCTTACCAGGCCCAAAAGCGGAAAGCAGATCAACCCGATCAAGCCCAGGGTCAAAACCAAAAGCGGCCATTCGCGGGTCGGTCGATGAGAAGGTGTCAAAGGCATTGGGGAGTCCAACCATCAGGAGAGAACCGTCCCGCCCGTTCCAACAAGGTTCCGGAAACGGTATTATTCAAGTTTGGATAGCAAAGAGGGCCTTGTCAAGGGCAGGGCTGTCTAGATATTCTGCTTTCTCCCGAACTCCGCGGGATTATGCACTTTCCGTCACGCCGGGCTTTTCAGATAATCATTCGCAGAAGGTCTGCCGGGATTTGAAAAAAATGAGGAAAATTCCCAACTGGATTCGGGTCCCAGTGGTGGCCCCGCTTGAACCGTGATACAATTATTGAAATCGACCATGAATGAGCGAACC
>CAZFGM010000191.1:6554-11164 GCA_964518515.1 uncultured Alcaligenaceae bacterium
TCGCCACCATCTATCCCTCCCAATGTTTGGGCCAAACTCCAGGCAGAAGCCCGCGAATTAAAGGCTCAGAAATCCAAGAGCCGCGAACAGGTTTTGCAATGGCTACAGGCCCGCGGCTATGAGGAAGGCGAGGCGATTCTGAAACGACTTCAGGCCGGTGGGGAGATTTAACTTGGCTTACACGGTGCTCCCCAGCCCCGAGGTGAAAGCCTTCCTCCGCGGGAATTCCAGCTTTCATGGAAAGTCTCGGCAGGCTATCATGGTGTTGGCGGTGAGGACAAGAGAATATTCCATAGGTAAAGAACTATGCCCGTACTGGTCAACCCGATTCCCAAAGAAGACTGGCTCCAGGCAGTCCAGGGAAACAACTTTTCGCCGGCAGCGCCAGGGGAACCTGCAAAAAAGCGGGTCGAAGATGCCGGTCCGTGGGAGCCCGCCATGCACAAAATCGTCGCTTTCCAGCATCTCGGCGACGACTGGGACGGCTTCGGCGCCGCGGCGCCGTCCCGCGCGGTCCTGGAATCGGCGATTGGCCTGGCCTATTGCTTTTTAAAAGACGGCGTCGATCCCCCCCATCGTGTGGTTGCCGGACCTGGCGGTGAGGTAGTCTTCGAATGGCAGGACCCCGACGGCACCTACACCGAGGTGGAAATAGATCGCCCGCTTCATGCCGAATTCATGGTAGTCCAGCCGGGCAAACCACCTCAACAATGGACACTTCCTCCCGAATAACCCCGCTTTCTTCCATCGCCGTGCCGGGTAGCCAATGAACGAACATGAACCGGTGGACGATAACGAGTTTGTTTACCGCCGTATTCATCCCGATTTCTTCAATCCTTCCATGCCGGTGCCAGTTCAACCCAGAGCTTTTCGCCCGAGCCGGAGCGATGACACTGGCCTTTCCGTCTTGCGGACACGCTTTGCCCAGCCCCAGGATTGCTTGACAAACCGTGACCCCGCCAAGATTGCCGGTTTTTCGGTGGCGCGCCTCGCGGTGCACGACTTGCTAAGGCTCGGCCTGACCGTCCTTCCCGACCCCATTGTTGGCGGCCCCCCCGGACATGCGGTTATTCCCGAACTAAGCTGGGCAGGTTATCAAAGCAAAAAACATCACTGGAAACCGATCTTGTTGGAACTGGCCAGGCTGGCCAGCGCCGCTATTGTTCACCCGCCGAATTAGGTTAGGCTTACCATGGGCGAGAATATGTTAACGCCGGCTTTGGGGTTTGATTGGGGGCAGGAAATGAATCGCCTTTTGACGGTTGTTGTGATCGCCGCGATTTGTCCCGGCGGAGTCTTTGCCCAGGTCGAACCGGAGGACTTGCGCCCGGGCTTACTTGCCAGCTATCGCGATAACGCGCAACCCAAACCGATGGAGGTCAGCCAACTCGATCCCTGCCCGGCTCTGAACCTCAAAACGGGGGAATCGCCCCACCCGCGCCTGAACTCGGCGGGCGGAACCTACCGCTGGGAAGGCTATCTCAAGGTCTTGCGGGCCGGCGCGTATCAATTCAGCGCGAACTTGCGCGGCAAGGTGCGCCTGACCGTCGCGGGAAAGGAAGTATTGGCCGGCGAAATCAACGCCGAGACCGGCGGCCTCAAGGAAGCGCCGGCCACCAAGCTGGAGGCCGGCGTTCATCCCCTGGTAGTCGAGTTCTCGCGCCTGCCCGGCAACGCCCGGCTGCAAATTTTCTGGAAGTCGCCTTTCTTCCACAAGGAACCCTTGCCCTACAACCTGGTTGGGCATTTGCCCGATAAATTGCCGGCCCAGGTGAAACGAGATCGCCGGATCGAGCGGGGCCGGTTTATCGTCGAGGAGCGCAACTGCATCCAGTGCCACCGGCCGGGCGAGGGGGAAAAAATCGCCCAGGGCTTGCTCCACCGGCCGGGACCGGATTTGTCCAAGGTGGGCGAGCGGACGGGGCCGGGGTGGCTGGTCCGCTGGCTCGAGCATCCGCGGAAGATTTATCCGGCGGCCCTGATGCCGGAAATGTTTCCCGATAATGTCGCCGGCCGAACCGAAATTTACGCCGTGACGCGCTACCTGACGTCGCTGAGCGGTCCTCTTCAGCTGGCGAGAGGGACCAAGGACCCCAAGAGCGTGCAGCGCGGCCGGCAGCTTTTCACCTCGGTGGGTTGCGCCGCCTGCCACACGCCGACCAAGGAAAAGCGCGAACCCAACACCTTTGTGCACGAGCACGCGGTCTTCCCCCTCGCCGACCTGGGACGCAAGACCACGCCGGCCAAGCTGGCCGCCTATCTGCAAAACCCCCTCGTCATCGATCCGAGCGGACGCATGCCGCACATGTTGCTCGACGCCAAGGAAGCGGCCGATCTGGCCCAGTTCCTCTGCGCCGGCCAGGAACCGGACCTGGCTTTGCCCGAGGCGCCAAATGAAAAACTGAAAGTGGAAGCGTTCCAGCGCGTCCAGGCTCGGGCGGAAGACCTAAAAACTTTCTTGAAGTTGCCGGCCGACAAGCAATGGCTCGACCTGGGCAAGCGCCTGGTCATTGACAAAGGCTGCAATAATTGCCACACCATCGCTCCGGGCGGGCAACCGTTCGCCAACGTGTTGGCGGAAACCGCTTTTGAAGATCTACGCAAGGATAAAAAGCTTTTGGGCGGCTGCTTGAGCCCCGAGCCGGGCCAGCGCGGCCAGGCCCCGCGTTTTGCTCTGACTGACGCCGACCGCGATGCAATCCGGCTTTTTCTGCGTGAAGGGACCACCGGGACCAATGCGCCCGCGCCTTTGCATGCCGCTCGAGTGGCCCTGGGCCGGTTCAACTGCCTGGCGTGCCACAGCCGCGACGGTGAAGGCGGCTTGCCTTCGGAGCTGGTCGAAGAATTGCGAAAGTATGAAAAGGTGGAATTTGCCGAAGCGGTCAGTCCGCCGCCGTTGACGGGAATAGGCGGCAAACTGCGCACTGCCTGGCTGCGCCAGGTTTTGACCGAAGCGGGCCGGGCCCGGCCGTGGATGGGAATGCGCATGCCCCAGTTCGGCAAGGACCATGTCGGCAAGCTCGCCGATGCTTTGGCGGGTCTGGAAGGCGCCGCCCCGGACGACGCCATCCACCAGGTTGCCTTCAAGCCCGGCTCCATTGCCACCGGCCGCCACCTGGTCGGCAAATCCGCGTTCGGCTGCATCACGTGCCACGACATCGCCGGCAACCGCGCCAGCGGCACGCGCGGCCCCGACCTGGCCCTCATGAACCAGCGCGTCCGTTTCGACTGGTATCGCCGCTGGCTGGAACAGGCCCAGCGCATGCAGCCCGGCACGCGCATGCCCACCATTTTCACCGATGGCCAATCCAGCTTGCCGACCGTGCTCGGCGGCAATCCGGATGCCCAGGCCGAGGCCATCTGGGCCTACCTGTCGCTGGGACCCACCCTGCCTTTGCCGGAAGGCGTGCTCCTTCCCAAGGGCTTGATCCTGACAGTGAAAGATCGCCCGGTCGTGATCCGTACGTTCCTGCAAGACGCCGGGACCAAGGCCATTGCCGTTGGTTATCCCAGCGGCGTGTCGGCCGCCTTCGACGCCACCCTGTGCCGGCTGGCGTACGGCTGGACCGGCAATTTCCTCGACGTCTCCCCGGTGTGGAACAACCGCGGCGGCGCCCCGGCCAAGGTCCTCGGCCCCCGTTTCTGGACCGCCCCGCCCGGCTGCCCGTGGGGCGTCAGCGACGGAGCACAACCGCCCGACTTCGCCGCCCAGGCGAAAAATCCCGAATATGGCGGCCCCCTTCCCGAAGGCAAAGTTTTTACCGGGGTGAAGCGGCTCTTTTTCGAAGGCTATGCCACCGACAAGGACGGTCTGCCGACCTTCCGTTACTCTCTGAGTGGGGGCGATGGCGGACGCCTGGAAGTGCGGGAAAGGCCCGAACCGCTGCGCCATGCCGGGGCCGTGGGGTTGAAGCGGTCCTTCACGGTACACGTCCCGGCCAAGCAAACCGCCTGGCTCCTGGCGGGGGAATCCAGCCAGCCGCCGAGCGTGTTGGTGGAAGGCAAGCTGGTATCCGCGAAGGACATCAAAGATATTGCCGCGGAACGGCCAGTGATTCTTTCCACGTCCGGAAACCACTTTCTCCTACTGAAGGCGTCGGCTCCGATTGCCAGTCAGTGGCGCTTGCAACAAGTGGAAAAACGTTGGCAAATTCTGTTGCGGGTGCGATCTGGAAATGAAGGTCCCGATCGCGTGGATCTGTTTGTCTGGTCCGTTTCCCGGGAGGACCTGGCCCTGTTCCAGGAATTGCTAGCGACGAAATGACGGAAAAGGCCCCTCCCGGATTCGAACCGGGGCTGGCGGAATTGCACTGGCAATCCGCTGAGGCCAAAGCTGATTATCACAGGGGCCTGTCCCACGGGCACCTCTATTCTAATGGACGTAAAACCTGGCCCGATGACCCGCCGACGATGTTAGTTTTTCGGGCCTGGTTCAAAATGGGGTAACAATCTCTGGGCACTCGCGTCAAACCCTTGACCCGAGTGGAAATCGTCATAACTATTTATCCCGAAGAAAGTTACGTTTTTGTCCTATCCACTCGCGTCAAATCCGTGGGCACAGGGTGCCTACGGGTCGGATGGAGGGCCATTTTGAACCATGCCGTTTTTCG
>CAZFGM010000192.1:0-11162 GCA_964518515.1 uncultured Alcaligenaceae bacterium
TCAGTTCTTTGGCCAAGCCCCGGAGGGGGCGTCGGATTTTAACCCCGGAGGAAGCTCTTTGGCCAAGCCCCGGAGGGGGCGTCGGATTTTAACCCCGGAGGAAGCGCAGCGAAATCCGGGGATGCGATGCTCAGCCCTGGAAGGGCATCGGCACCCGCAGGAAGCAGCGCGACGGGCATCAATCCTTCTTGCCCTTGGGCCAGTAATGCAGTTGCACCACGGTCGGCCGCGGGCGCTGCTCGGTCTTGCGCTGGTCGTGGAGGAGAATCTTGTTGTCGTCGGAGGAGGTGACGTTGGCCTTGGGGAATTCATCGAGGAACTCGGTGGGGGCCAACAGCTCGTCGTAAATCTTGGTGCCGCAGTGCATGGGGAAGATGAATTCCTTGGGCTTGAGCTGAGCGACCACTTTTTTCGCCTCGCTGCCGTTGATGGTGTAGATGCCGCCCACGGGGATCATGAGGACGTCCACCGTGCCGATCTTCTTGATCTGGTCCGCCGTGAGCAGATGGCCCAGATCGCCCAGGTGCACGATCTTCCAGCCGTCCACTTCGATACAGAAGATGCCTGTCTTACCGTATTTCATGCCCTGCATGTCGTCGTGGTAGGCGCCGACCGTGCGGATGCGAATGTCCTTGACGGTCTCATCGACAAGGTTCCACTCCGGATTGCGCGGCGAGCCCTTCAGGCCGATGATGAGCTTCAGGCTCTTGTCTTTCAGGAGCTTGCCGACGTCTTCGATGACGCCGATCTGGGTGTGGTCGTCGTGAAAATGGCTGCACAGGACGGCGTCGGCCTTGGCCACGGTGTAGCGGCCGTAGACGTCGATCTGGTGTGGATCAATTACGAGGTTGGTGCCCTTGCTGGACTTGATCTGGAAGAAGGATTGACCGTGCCAGCTGATGTGCACGGTCGGGGCGTCTTTGTCCTTTTTCTGGGAATGCACTGGGACTGCGGCGATTAGCCCCAGGGCCGCCACCACCGCAACCGGAAGGAAACGCAGCATAATGAAGTCTCCGGGCAGGAATCAGGAGTCAGGGGTCAGAATTTCCTGAACCCTGACTTCGTTGATCTTACCCGACCTTCCTGTCGAGTTGCAACAAAAAGCGAAAAATGAACTGCGCCGACTGTGCCGCCAATAAATGCCCAAACGCCTGAACGCCTGGTAGGAGCTTTTGTTTTCCTTCTCGCGTGGTAAAATGCAGGTAGTGCCGCCGAACGAATTAGCTTACCTCCCGCGGCGGCGGGGTAGCCGTGGGACCCTGCGTAGCCGTGATACCGCCATAGTCAGAAGCAGCGCCCGGTCCGTCAACCTCAGCATACTGGTCGATCAAGGTTCGCGCCGCCGCCAATGCCTCTTCATCCTCCAAATCCCACACGCCGCCGGCATCCAAGCGGCCCGCCGTCATCGCCAAGTTCGCCAAGGTCTGGCCTAACCGCCACTCCGGACGGATCCGGCTGAGCTGCGCGAGCGCGCCGAGCAGCTGCGAACGAATCTGCTCCGTCGATCTCATAATTTGTCTCCCACTGTGGGCAACCAACCCACCGGACTTTTCAACTCACCGGTTACCTCAACGGTGATCGGAGTACCCGGCAGTAATTTAGCCACCCGTGTTGCGCGCGTGACTCCGTCGAAAATCACCAGTTCGCCGTCACTGCCTCTCTTGACCTCCGGCGGGGGCATCCCCTCGATAGACGTGCCGTGTTTGGCCACCTGCCGATGCAACTTTGTCGGGTCAGCACCGTCGCGACGTGAACTGGGCAGATGCAGGGTTGCGGGATCGACCTGCACGAACTCGCGCGGTTTCATACTGGAATGATACCCCAACGGACATTGCCCGGCGAGTCCAAAACATCATCACCGCTGAGCGTCCGGCCCGCGACAAACTCGGCCATTAACGGGCTCGGCGATTTTTTCCTGGTTATCGTCGTATAGAGTATTCTTCAAACCCGGACCCGACAAATGGGGCAGCATTTAGGGCTTTTTTTTCGGCCGATAATCGCGCGGATCCAAGCAACCGTCGTATGCCGTCCGGTCGAGGCGAATCCAGTCCGTTTTGTTGATGCCCCGACGGTGGTGACGGGTGGGACTGTCTGGAAAGGCGCTCGCCAGCTTGATCCACCGCCCCTGTTCTTTGGCGATGAGTCGCACTTCATCGGCTGCCTCGGAAAGGTCCTGGTCTTGACTGAAGATAAGGCCGACGTCGAACTCGTTCCGGGCCGCCATGCGAATCAAGTCGATGGCAATGCGAACGTCAATGCCCTTTTCTTCTCCGACGAGCACGGTGTGAACCGCGCCCCCAGGAAGCTTGACGCTTTTGTTCCGGTACCGCAAAGGTCTCGAAAAGACCGTCACCCCCACGCGCGACATTTGCAGCAGCTTGGCCGACCAGAAATGATTCCAGAACGCGTTGTCGCCGGCATCGGGAACGCCCGTGTAAAAACGTGTTTGCACAAGGTGCCAAACTTGGCTTTTCGCCACAGCTTGGCCGAGAGCAACCACGTCATAGTTGGGATAGGAATAGCCGAATGCCTCGCGCACGCCGTGGAAAAGATTTTGGCCGTCAATGAAGGCCACGGTCCGTTTGATGGACGGTTCGGTGGGCATAGCGGACCCAGCGCACAAATAACCCCGCCCGGGCCTTGCGGCGTATCGAGCGGGGAGCAAGTGTATAATTATTATCGGCCTAGGAATGCTGAAAGTCAAGGTTTTCCGAGGCGGGGAGCGGGCGAAAGACGAAGAAAAACTGCTCAGCCCATTAAAGCCCAAACGCCTGAAACGCCTGGTGAAAACTGTGCATGGGCCGGGCCTATTACTTGGGCGGTGAACCCCCCTGGATCAACGGCGGCGGCGTGAAACCAATAGCTGGTTGTACGGGCGCCTCCCTGCTGCCTCCTTCATAGCGCCTGCCCATTCCGGGTGCTTCGATGTGCAAGGGGAAATCGCAAGTGACCGTCTTATTGGCCAAATGATCCGTGGCGACCATGTGGAGAATGAAATCCCCGGGAGATCCAAGGGGGAGATTCCCGTTAATCGTCATATAAGTAAGGTTTCTTAGTTTTTCGGGATCTGACTCTTTGTTTCGGAGTTTCGTAAGTTGCCGGAGCACATCCTTGCCTGTGCGGTCACGAACCTCGGTGACCACTTCGCAATCGACGCTGCCCTTGCTGGTGTCCAGGCCGACCACCCACCATTTGTACAAAATTACCTGGCCAATAAACCCGCCGTTGGGAGCAACCTCTTTTCCCTCTTTGTCAGAAAAAAATTGCGGCGGGAGAATGGCGAACCGGGGCGGCAAAACCGTGAATTTTTGCGTGAAAGAGGATTCCGCCCCGGATTCATTGTCCTTCAAGGTTGTTTTGATGATATATTCCCCCGCCCCCCAGGTAGGCTTTATGGCAAAGTGGAAATTAACAGGCCCTTCGTTATGGAACGCCTGCGGGTAATTCACTGTTCCTGACGTATGTTCCAGCTTTTTACCGTCGGGACCAAAAATGTCCCCTTGCATGTCCAGGCTGAGGTTCCCCTCGGCATTGGTTTTGGCCCCAATAAACCTGCCGCGGACAAAGACATCATCATACAGATCGTATGTCGGTTCCCGTGCCGGTCCGAGGGGGCCCTGGCAAGGTTGAATGTCCCCAACCCGAAATTGCCCCTGGGCGAATGACGCCGCCAGGGCAAGGACCATTAACGAAAAAAGGTTGCGCATGACCATCTCCTTTGGAGAAGCAAGGCACGAAGCCTCACGGAATTGCCGGCTTTTGTCCGGGACGCCAAAAAATGTCAAGGCAGCTTTCTTCCTGGAGAATAGGCAAACCGTGGGAGAAATCATGAAGAGGGGAAATATAGGATGATCGCGTGCTCGGCCTTGGCGGGAAACAGCCCAGTGCTTCCTGGACTACCGATTCCTTCAAAGCTCGGCGGTGGTGGTTGCTTGCTTGATTCCGCTTCTCATCCGTTACCGTAAAAACCAGGCCATGAGCCGATGACCTGGGTCGAACTGCAGGTCGCTGGCGGTGGCGACCACTTCGTCGTAGGAGGCTTGCCCTTTTGCGGCAATCCCCGAGCCGGCCACCGCGAAGGGGACGGCGCCGTGGGCGTGGGCCCGCGTGCGCAGCGGCGTGCGATGGTCCGGCGACACCAGGATGCGCCAGGCGCCGTAGCGCGGCAAAGCCTCCAGCAGCGGGCCGACAATGTGCCGGTCGATTTCTTCCAGGGCCTGGATCTTGGCGTCGGCCCGGCCTTCATGCGACGCCTCATCCGGCGCTTCCACGTGAATGCACACCAGATCGTGATTTTTCAGGGCCTCGAATCCATACCGCCCCTTGGCGGCATAGTCGGTATCGAGGTAGCCGGTGGCGCCCGGCACGTCGATGCGCGTCCAGCCGAGCAGGATGCCGACGCCGCGAACCAGATCGACGGCGCTGACAATCGCCCCCTTCTTGCCGTACACCTCGGCGAAGGGCCGGAGCTGGGGGGCCTTGCCCTGGCCCCACAGCCAGATCTGCGTGGCCGGCCGTTTGTCCTGGGCGCGGCGGGCCTGGTTGACCGGATGATCGCGCAACATCTCGCGGCTGCGCCGCATAAGGTCTTGCAACAGGTTTCCGCCTGGCCCTTGCGGAAGATAGCCGGCTATCGGACGATCCGGAATGTCGTGCGGCGGCTGCGTCTTGGTCTGTTCGGTAAACGAGGCGCCCGGACCGCGAAAAATCAGAATGTTGCGATAACTCACGCCCGCATGAAATTCCACTGTTCCCTGACCGCCCGCGACCGGCCCACCCAGCTTCTCCTGGATCGTCAGCATCAAGGCCTTGCCATCCTCATTGCTGATGTGGCCGGCCGTGAAGTCGCGCATCTCCTCGTTATCGATGTGGACCAGGTTGCAGCGAATGGCCCAGTCGCCCGGTCCGAGTTTAAGGTCCATGGCCGCCGTTTCCAGCGGCGCCCTGCCGGTGTAGACGACCAGCGGATCGTAGCCAAACAGGCTGAGCGTGGCCACGTCGCTGGCCGGCGTCAGCGTGGCCGGCACGTTGTTGGACCGGCCGACAACGCCGCTGCGAGCGATGCGGTCCATGTGCGGCTTGCGGGCCGCCTGCAGCGGCGTCTTGCCGCCCAGCGACTCTTGCGGCTCGTCGGCACAGCCGTCCGGAATGACGATGGCGTATTTCATGACCCGTGGCGGAAAAAGTTGGCCAAGCGAGAATCCAGGATAAACCTTTCCAGCTATACTGTACGGCCGAAATTGAGGTGGGACGGCTCCATCCTCTATTTCCCTTTCTCCAGTCTGAAAACCCGATGGTTATTGCTATCGACGATGTACAACGTGCCGTCCCTGGGATGGACGCAGACGCCGTGGGGTTCGTTGAAACTGGTTTCCAGGGGCGGGCCGCCGTTGGCGGATTGATCTTTCTTGCCGGTGCCGGCCAGGCCGACGATCTTTCCTTCCTTGGGCAGGTACCGGCGAATGACGTGGTTGGCGGTGTCGGCGATGATGACACTGTCATCGCGGTCGATGCACAGGTGCTTGGGTCCTTTGAGCTGGGCCTTACGGGCAGCGCCGCCGTCGCCCGAAAGGCCGGCCTTGCCGGTGCCCGCCACGGTGCGAATCTTACCCTTGATATCAACCACGCGCAGAGCATGGCCCGAGCGCTCTAGGATGTAGACGTTGCCCTGGCGATCGACGGCCACGGCGCGCGGATCGACCAGGGGCGCGGACCGGGCGTCGGCGCCGTCTTGCGGCACTCCCTTCTTGCCATTGCCGGCGATCAGCTCCACGGTGCCGCTGGCCATGTCCACGGCGCGAATGCGGCGATTGTCCAGGTCGGCCAGATACAGCTTGGCCCCCTTGAAATCGAAAGCGACCGAGTAGATACCGCCGAACTCGGCCTTGAGGGCTGGCCCGCCATCGCCGCGGTAGGCTTTGGTCCCCGTGCCGGCAAAGGCGGTGATGATTCCCGTCTTGGGGTCCAGCTTGCGGATGCGGTTGTTCCAGGTATCCGCGAGATACAACATGCCGTCCGGACCAACGGCCAGGCTGTGCATGCCGTTGAAGGAGGCCTGGCGAGCCGGGCCGCCGTCGCCGGTGTTGCCTTTCTTGCCGGTGCCGCCGAGGATGGCAAAGTGCCCTTTGGCATCCACCTTGAGAACGCGCTGGCCGGAAAGCTCGACGAGATACATATTGCCGGCCTTGTCGAAAGCAACGCCGAAAGGCTCGATGAGCTTGGCCTGGGTGGCCGGCACGTTATCCTCACCGCTGCCGCCGCCGGCGACCCGGACCAGCCGGTCCGCGCGGGCGATTCCCCAGGAAAAAAGAACCGGGACAACAGCTACATAAATTGATATCCGCATAACCTTCTCCGGAGGAGATTTTCTTATCTTGCTAGCATAGTAGGGGATCTTCAGGGTACAATCAAAAACTTCCGTGTCCTCACCCGAGAAAACCATGCTAAAAAAGACGCGCTTGCTTTTTCTTGCTCTCCCCCTGATTCTTCTGGCCCGACCGGAGCCGGTCCAGGCCGGCGACAAGGCCGTCACGCTGGTCAAAACCCCGCACGGCGGCATTCAGCCGCAGGCGGTGATCGATGCCAAGGGGGTCGTTCACCTGCTCTTCTTCAAGGGCAAACCCGGAGAAGGCGACCTGTTCTATTGCCGGCGCGAGCCGGGCAAACACGCCTTTTCTTCGCCGCTGCGTGTGAACAGCCAAGCCGGCAGCGCCGTGGCGGTCGGCACCATTCGCGGCGGGCAGATCGCCGTCGGCAAGAACGGCCGGGTGCATGTGGCCTGGAACGGGTCCGGCAAGGCGCTGCCGCGTGGCGCGGGCAAGTACAACGCCCCGATGTTGTACGCGCGGCTCAACGATGCCGGCGCCGCCTTCGAAGAGCAGCGCAATCTGATGCGGGCGACCGAAGTGCTTGACGGCGGCGGCACCGTGGCCGCCGACCAGCAGGGCAATGTCTACGTCGCCTGGCATGCCCTCAAGAGCGGCTCAGATAGCGGCGAGGACAATCGCAAGGTCTCGGTGGCCCGGTCCACCGACGAGGGCAAGACCTTTGCCGCCGAGACCGCTGCCTACGGCAAACCAACCGGCGCCTGTGGCTGCTGCGGCATGAAAGGATATGTGGACGGCAAGGGCAATCTCTACTTCCTGTACCGCGCCGCCAGCCAAGGGGTTCACCGCGACATTTTCCTCCTCGCTTCCTCCGACAAGGGCAAAAACTTTCAGGGCAATCGCCTGCACCCGTGGGAGGTCAACTCCTGTCCGATGAGCTCGCTGGCTTTCGCGGAAGGTCCGGGCGTGCTGTACACGGCCTGGGACACGGACGGCCAGGTGTATTTCGCCCGCATCAAGCCGGGCACCGCCGACGTCGCCGCACCGGTGGCCGCTCCAGGCCCCAGCAAGGGACGCAAGCATCCGGCCATGGCGGTCAACGCCAAGTGCGACGTGGTCCTGGTCTGGACCGAGGGCACCGGCTGGCAGCGGGGCGGCGGCCTGGCCTGGCAGGTGTACGACAAGACCGGTCAGCCCACCGCCGAGCGCGGCCGCGCCGCCGGCGCGATTCCCGTATGGGGTCTGGCCACCGTGATCGCCGAACCGGACGGGCGGTTTACGATCCTCCATTGATTCCAAGGGTCGTCCCGCATGGATACCGTTTCTTCATCCTTGATTCAACGGACATCTTGGGGTTTGCCTGTGATAAAGCGATCAATGATCTTCGCTGTCCTGGGATTCATGTGGCTGCCCAAAGCCTGGTGTGCGGAAAAAGCCAAAGAACCCGCCGCGGTCGTTTTTTTCCGCGACCAGGTTCGGCCGCTCCTGGTCAGCCAGTGCCTGGGCTGCCATGGGCCGGACAAGAAGAAAGCCGACCTCGATCTCAGCCGCCGCGAGACGCTCTTGCAGGGGGGGGAGAACGGGCCCGCCGTGGTGCCCGGCAAACCGCAAAACAGTCTGCTGTTCAAGAAAGTGTCGGCCGGCAAGATGCCGCCGACCAAGCCGTTGTCGCCCGAGCAAATTGCCACGATCAAGCAGTGGATTGCCGAAGGGGCGGTCTTCGACCGCCAGCCGCTCGTCAAGGTCACCAAGGGGGAAATTCCCTGGTCGTTTCGGCCGATCTCCCGGCCGGCGGTTCCGCAATCCAGGTTCGACCAGCTGTCGCAAAACCCTATCGATCTTTTCTTGTTCGCCAAGCTGGCGGAAAAGGACCTCGCGCCTTCGCCGCCGGCCGACAAGCTCGCTCTCTTGCGGCGCGTGACTGTCGATTTGACCGGCCTTTTGCCCACGCCCGCCGAAGTGGACGCCTTTCTCAAGGACGCTTCCCCCGAAGCTTACCACAAGGTGGTCGATCGCTTGCTCGCCGCGCCGGCCTACGGCGAACGCTGGGCCCGCCACTGGCTCGACGTCGTCCGCTTCGGCGAAAGCCACGGCTACGAGCAGAACCATCTCCGCCCCAACGCCTGGCCCTACCGCGATTACGTCATCCGCGCCTTCAACAACGACAAGCCGTTCGACCGGTTCGTGGCCGAGCAACTGGCGGGCGACGTGCTGGCCCGGGGCGATCCGGCAGTGGAAGTGGCCACCGGATTTTTGGTGGCCGGCATGTTCGACACGGTACTCGGCCGGACCATTGAGCTTTTCCGCCAGCAGCGGGCCAACGACCTCGACGACATGGTATCCACGGTCGGGGCCGCCTTTCTCGGCCTGACCGTGGGCTGCGCCAAGTGCCACGACCACAAATTCGATCCAATTCCGCAGAAGGATTACTACCGGCTGGCGGCGGTGTTTGCCGGCGTCCGCCATGGCGAGCGCGTGCCGGCCGGCAAGGAAACCGGCTGGGCCCAGCGGCACGGGCAGCGGCTGCGCCAGGTCGTGCGCGAGCTGGCCGACCTGGAAGCCAAGGCCCGCCTCGTGGTCCTGCGCGAACAAGGCCTGGACCCCGTGCCGCGGCCGGCCGTCAGCCCGCGCTACAACGGAGACGACTTCCCCACGGTCACCGCCCGCTTCGTCCGCTTCACCATCCTGGCCACCAATGACGGTCTGGAACCTTGCCTGGATGAGCTGGAAATCTTCGGTCCGGATTCCACCGTCAACCTGGCCCGGGCCAAGGGCGCCAAGGCCTCCGCCTCTTCCCTTTTGCCCGGCTACGCCATCCATCAAATCCATCACTTGACGGACGGCCGCTACGGCAATTCCTGGAGTTGGATCAGCAAACAGCGCGGCGGCGGCTGGGCCCAGATCGAATTGCCGGCGGCGGCGAAAATCGCCCGCGTCGCCTGGAGCCGCGATGCCGGCGAGTTCCCCAAGTTCAACGATCGCTTGCCATCGGCCTACCAGATCGAGGTTTCCGGCGACGGCAAAAATTGGCGCACCGTCGCGACCGGCGCCGATCGCGCCTTGGCGCCCGAGGCGATTCCCCCCAGGGCCCTGGCACGGGCCTTGACCGCCGACCAGGAAAAAAAGCGGCAAGGGCTGCTCGCCGAGGCAAAGGAATTGCTAACCAACGCTATCGACGAGGGCAGCCGCATCCGCGCCTACATTGGCCAGTTCGCCGTGCCGCATCCGATCCCGCTTCTCAAGCGCGGCGACGTGATGCAGCCCGGCGAAGTCGTTCCGCCCGGGGCGCTGGCGCATATCCCCGGCCTGTCCGCCGACCTGAAACTGCCGGACAATGCTGTCGAGCCCGCGCGCCGCCTGGCCCTGGCCCGCTGGCTGACCGATCCGAAAAACCCGCTCACCGCCCGCGTCATTGTCAATCGCGTCTGGCAATACCACTTCGGCCGCGGCCTGGCGGCCACGTCCAGCGATTTCGGTAACAACGGCAGCCGGCCCACCCATCCCGAATTGCTCGACTGGCTCACCCGCGATTTCCTCGACCACGGCTGGCGCCTCAAGCGCTTGCAAAAGCAGATCGTCACCAGCTACGCCTACCGCCAGAGCAGTGCCGCCGGCGCCCTGGCCCTGGCCAAGGACGCCGGCAATCTGTACCTGGGGCGGATGCCGCTCAAGCGCATGGAAGGCGAGGCCTTGCGCGACGCCATCTTGCAGGTCAGCGGCAAGCTCGACCGCACCGTGGGCGGCCCGAGCTTTGCCCTCTTCAAGTACCGCGTGGTCAACGTGGCCATTTACGAGCCGCTCGAAGAATTCAGCCCGGCCACCTGGCGGCGCGGCATCTACGCCTATTCCGCACGCGCCATCCGCGACGACCTGCTCGGCAGCTTCGACTGCCCCGAATGCGCCCAGCGCACCCCGCGCCGCGACATCACCACCACGCCACTACAAGCCCTGAGCCTGCTTAACGGCCCGTTCGCCGTGCAGCAGGCGGAGTTCTTCGCCCAGCGCATTCAGAAGGAAGTCAAGGACACCCCGGGCACGCAAGTGATTTACGCCTTCCGCCTGGCCTTCGGCCGCTCGCCGACCCGGCCGGAATTGCAGGCCAGTCTGGAGCTGATTTCGCGGCGCGGCTTGACGGCCCTGTGCCGGGCGCTGCTGAATGCGAATGAGTTTTTGTATTATTGAGTAATCGACGAAGAATGATAACTCTGGGGTAGATGCGGAGATGTTGTAAAACGGCATTCATTGCGTTGAACGGATTGAAATTCGCCGCGTTATACTTTGCGCGGTGAAATTTGACGCATTTCAGCGAGCCGGGGAATGTCCCGGCGGGATAAACCCGCCCCTCGCTGATGCAATTATTCCCCGCGAAGTATAGCCAACTCACGCCATGATCTGCGGGATCGGCTCGGCCCCTTCCACGCCCACCAGCTTGTGATCCAGCCCGCCGTAGAAGAAGGTGAGCCGGTTCGGATCAAACCCCAGCAGGGTGAGGATGGTGGCGTGCAAGTGCTTGACGTGGAAGCGATGTTCGACGGCGGCGGAGCCGAGCTCGTCGGTGGCGCCGACCGAGGTGCCGCCCTTGATGCCGCCGCCGGCCAGCCACATGGTGAAGCCGTAGGCGTTGTGGTCGCGGCCGGTGCCGCTGGCGTATTCGGCGGTCGGCTGTCGGCCGAACTCGCCGCCCCAGATGATCAGCGTCTCGTCCAGCAGGCCGCGCTGCTTGAGGTCCTTGATCAGGCCGGCGATGGGCTGGTCGGTGCGGCCGGCGTGGTAGCTGTGGTTGCGGACCAGGTCGCCGTGGGCGTCCCAGTTGTCGTCGTTGTGGGCGCCGCCGGA
>CAZFGM010000193.1:0-7763 GCA_964518515.1 uncultured Alcaligenaceae bacterium
GACGTTGGTCCATTTCCATTTCATTATCTCCGCTGGCCAGGATTTGAGTTCCATCCAGACTCCAGGCCACGTACTTACCCGCATAGGGTAGGAGTTCTTCGGCGGAGAATTTGTTGTTATTTTCGTTAAACAGCTGGGCATTTACCCAAGGAATGTTCTTAGCCTTATCGTTCATGGATTTTCTCCTTTCTAGTTTAGAATCTCTCCGAGCGCCTGTGCAAGGCAATCGATGTCCTCAGCGGTATTGAACGGCCCCGGGCTCACGCGCACCGTGCCGTCGGGGAAAGTGCCGAGTGAGCGGTGAATGTACGGGGCGCAGTGCAAGCCCGGGCGGATGGCGATGTCGAAGGCCTGGTCGAGGATGCCGCCCAGTTCCGATGCGGGCAAGGATTCGCCCCGCAGGCTGAGGGTGCCGACGCGGCGGGTCATATCGCGGTGGCCGAAGACCTGGTAGCCGCCGATGTCCTCGAGCCGCCGCCACAGCCGCTCGGTCAATTCTACTTCGTGAGCGTGAATCTTGTCGATGCCGTGCTCCTGGATGTGCTTGATGCCGGCGGCCAGGCCGGCGACGCCGAGGACGTTGGGCGTGCCGCCTTCGAGGAAGTAAGGGAATTCGCGCGGCTGGACTTCGTTGGAGGAATCGCCGCCGGTGCCGCCCTCGCGCCAGGCGCCGACCTTGGCCCGCGGACCGACATACAGCGCCCCGGTCCCCGTCGGCCCAAGCAGCGACTTATGCCCCGGAAACGCCAACAGGTCGATCAAGGAGGCCTGGACGTCGATGGGCACGGCGCCGGCGGTCTGGGCCGCATCGACCAGGAAAAGAAGATCGTGCTCGCGGGCGATCCGGCCAGCGTCGGCGATGGGTTGCACGGTGCCCAGGACGTTGCTGGCGTGCGTCAGGGCAATGAGCCGGGTGCGCGGCGTGATGGCCTTGTGTAGGTCGTCGGGATCGATGGTGCCGCCGCCGTCGGCCTTGACGCGGGTCAAGCGAATCTTGCTCGCCAGCTCCATGGCCCTTAGCGGCCGGCTGACGCTGTTGTGCTCCAGGTCCGTGGTGATGACGTGATCGCCCTCGGCCAGCACGCCTTTGAAGGCCATGTTGAGGGCGTCGGTGCAGTTCAGGGTGAAGATGAAGCGCTGCGGCCCTTCGCCGTGAAAGAACTGGTTGAGCAGATGGCGCGCGTCATCGAGAGCGCGCTCGGCGGCCAGGGCCATCTTGTGCCCGGCCCGCCCCGGATTGGCCAGGTCGTGCCGCGCGAAATAATCGAGGGCCCGGTACGCCGATTCCGGCTTGGGAAAACTGGTGGCGGCGTTATCGAGGTAGATCATGGTTTGTTTTTTTACCCTTCGATAATCGGGCCAATTTTTGGTTCATAGGTTTGTTTCCAAACAGGAACTTTCAGGATATCAGCTAAATATCTGACATAAGATTGACCCTTTTCAAGGCCTACCCCAAGGAAGAAATGAATGC
This sequence comes from uncultured Alcaligenaceae bacterium, assembly GCA_964518515.1. GTDB lineage: Bacteria > Planctomycetota > Planctomycetia > Gemmatales > Gemmataceae > CAZFGM01. The sequence goes on from CAZFGM010000193.1 coordinate 1,472, forward strand.
GTGGTTTTTGGGCATCATTAATCAATACATTTAACTCGTATATTTCCTGATCCTTATTTACAATCAAAAATTGAAAACCGAGGATGGATCGTTTTTGTCGAAATCCTGGAAAACCAAAATGAAGTTGTTGGGTTTCGAAATGAATTTTCTTTTGAGAAAAAACCACGATTATTAACACTCCTAAAGAAGTGATAACCAATGATAAAACAGTACCAAGCCAGCTTGGTAGAAAATGGGAAAAAAACCATGCTAAAAAAGCAAAAAAAAGAAAGATTGAACAACCAATAGGCGTATCCCACAAATTTGTTTTGTGGGATACCAAAGGCTTGCATAATAAATTCGGAGGTTCCTCTTGGGTTATTTCACCTCCCGGAGTTAAACCTGCTTCTTGAATAGCCGATTGGTGAGCTGGATTTATCAGGCGGGCAAAGGCAGGTTTCGGCCAAGGCAGGGGATTATTTCCCACTTCAACCCGGTCAAGCAATGGCACCCGCATTTTTTCTGCCCAATCCTTGCCTTTTTGCTTGAGACTTAAGTAGTCCCGTTCCTTGAACAAAAAACAGCGGGGTTGAGCCGGGTCGTTTAGCACTAGGTTTAATTGATAACGCACCTTTTCTTTATCCGTTGGAGGGACGCGCACGACCTGGAGGGCCAGGATCTCTTCCACCGAATGCTGACAGCGAAATCCGATTTGTCCATGGGTGATTACCCCTTGTACTTGATTGAAAAAAGCTTTATGTTTTCGAAACGTTTCCATTAACAACCATCCAAAAAAACCAACCAACATTGTGACACCAACTAAGCCTGGCTGAATATCCTTGTTAACCTTTTCTAAAACGATTCCTACCCCTAAACCCATCCCCACACATATTACAACGAAGATTAAACGAACCCGCCTCCAATAATCCGGCGGAACAACCGGATCATTGTCCAAGACTTCGAAGCGGGGCGTCAAATCCGCTGGGACATTTTCGGTAACGGCGTGTTTGGGATCGGGATGAGAATTCACGGCCAGGCTCCCGTTCATCCAAAATAATCTCAAGGCAACAAATCGCGAACCGGAATGAGGCCCACCCGGCGGCCGGCGATGATCAAGGGAACCGACTCGTCCTGATGATAGTCGCGGCGTTGGCCATAGCCCGGAGCCTTTCCTCCCTTGGGTTGGGTGTAAACTTCAACCACGGCTTGGACCAGGTTGATAATCCAGTACACGGGAATGCGGGCCCGCGCGTAAATGCGCGCCTGGACAGTGCGATCCTCCAGGAGCGAAGTATCGGCCACTTCGGCGATCATGCCGATGTCCTTGGGCCGCGGATGCGACCGGACATAACGGCGGGCTGGGCCGCGGACCACCGCCACATCCGGTTCCGGCTCGCTTTCCTGGGTGGTTATGGCCGACTGCACGCGCACACGCCAGCCGGCTGGTAATCGTGGAGCGATTGCCGTTTGGGTCAGGTCTACAGCCACGTCGTGGGGAGGTTTGTGCGTCATTTTGGCAACGATAGATCCTTCGAGAAGTTGGACCCGGTCATGCTCGCGAAGAACCCCTGCCCGGATCAGGCGATGATACTGGTTCACGCTGAACCGCTGCCTGGACCAGGATGGCATTCCGGATCCATCAACCAATTCCCGTGAAGATTCTCTCAACACCACGGCCATAATCGCAGTCCTTTCCTCGCGCCATCGGTTCATTGTAAGCATTTTACGGCATGGGTGGGGTTTGTAAGCGACTGGGAAATGACTGCATGAACTATCGATTCTCCGGCACGTCCATGAGGTACAGATCGAAATTCCCCGAGCGCTGCGAGACGAACAGAAGTCGCCGGCCGTCGGGGTTCCAGGCGGGGTAGTCGTCTTTTTCGGGATGATAGGTGAGCCGGCGCTGGCCGGAGCCATCGGCGTTCATGACGTAGATTTCGTAATTGCCGTCGCGGTTGCTGGTGAAGGCGATCCGCTTGCCGTCGGGCGACCAGGCGGGGCGGGTGTCCAGGCCGGGGCTTTTCGTCAGGCGGCGAATGTTCTGACCGTCGGCGTCCATGACGTAGATGTCGAAGTCGCCGTCGCGGCTGGAGCTGAAAACGATGCGCTTGCCGTCCGGCGAGTACGCGGGCGAAGTGTTCATGCCGGCGGTTTCCGTCAGCTTCTTGAGATCCTGTCCTTGCATGTTTACCGAGGCGATCTGGTGGCCGCCGACGTCGGACAGGCTGAAGACGATCCGCTTGTTGTCCGGCGCGATGGACGGGCTGCGCACGGTGGCCCGGGCTTCGCGCGGGCGGAAGCTCCGTTCCTGCTTCTCCTTGAGATCCTGGATCACCAAGACCAGCTGCGGACTGTTGGACGACATCGCGTAACAGTGAAAGCGGCCGTCGCGCGAAAAGGCGGCGTCGAACTGGTGCGCGGTCACGGCCGGATGCACCCGCGTCTGCGCGCCGTCCTTCACGTTCAGCCGTTTGAGGGCCACCAGGTTGGGCGCTTCGTGCACGGAGAATACGATCTCGTGCTCGTTGACGAAGACCGGAGCGAACATGATCCGGCCGTCTTTGCTCAGGCGCTGCGGCTCGGCGGCGTGGAGCAACGACCCAAAACCGAGGATGAGGAAACAAACCCTTTTCATTTTGCATTCTCCGTTCTAATCATGCCGGCGCGATGGTTTGTGGCAAAAAAAACGTCGAAGTCCTTGGCGGGCACAAGTCCTCAGGCGTCCAGGAATCGGCGGCTGGTCAGCACAGCGCGCTCATTCACCGGTTCGTCCTCACGATAGACGAAAAACACCATTTTTTTTCTGATGAAACACCCAGGCGGAATCGGTTTGTTTGGCATAGTTCAAATTCTCCAGCAATCTCCGAAGCTCGGCGAACACCACCGTTTTACTTCTCGTCATGGACGAACTCCCGAGAATCCTGTCACGAAAACGGGCGAACTTTTTATTGCTGATGGGTTGACGAATAACTTTTCGGAATCCGGACAGGCATTTCGTGCCTGCCGTAAGGCGAGCGGCAGGAAATAACTTACCCGGTGGAACCGGCGTCTCGCCGGTTCTGGTCAGGCGAGACGCCTGTCCCACCGGTTGGCTAATTCTTGCCGTTCGCCTAAACTGGTTGAATCCTTCTTGGCTAGCAAAATAACGTTGGATGTATTGCCAAAAGGTTTTCCTTTCGAGCGTCATATACGATCAAGATGGCCGGCATTGGCTCTGCCAGCCATCTTACCAAATCGCGTCGATCCGTGCAGGTCAACACCGACAGGGCAAAGGAGGGGGATGAGATGTTCTTCGTCAACCTCAGTGACCCGATCAACGCCGTGTTGGCGGACGCGTCAGTCCGTTCTGCACCACCGCGACGAACTCTTGGCCTTCGCCTTCCAACTCGACCAGGACCTGGCCAACCTCGCCGCCGAGTTCCAGGTCCCGTGACCATCGTCCGTACGGCTTCATCGAGGTGATAAAAGTGATGGCCGAGTTGTTGGCGCAGGAGCGCTTTTTTGCCAACGCAGCGGCTGGCGTTCGTCCAGGGCCCGCTGCTCCCAAGGAACTGTATAGCGCCGTAGTACAGCGCGCACCATTTTGGTACAGTTCCTTCGGGATAGTCTCGCGGCACAGCCGCGTGGGGGGTTACAAAGGATATGTTAGCCCAGACTGCGTTCCCAGCTTTGGGTGATTCCCGAGGGTAATTCGGCTGTGGGGCAGGATTCCGATCCTGCCAAACCCGGCAGGATCGAAATCCTGCCCCACAAATACTGCAACCCTCGAACCGGGGAGTGAACGGTTACAAAATAAAAAATAAATCAACTCCTGCCGCTCGCTTAAAAGCGAAAGCGCGTGCCAAAGGTAAGCGCGCGGGGCTACTTCGTCGGCGCCGCGGTCAAGGAACCGGTTTCGAGAATGAACAGGGTCAGGCCGGTGTTCAAATCTTGGAAGACCTCGCCGCCGTACACCTTGGTAGTCTTGGAGAATTCCTTTTCACCCACTTTGCGGGCGGCCAGGTTCAGTCCCTGGGTCCATTTCGGATGCTTGACGTCGGGGGTGGGGGCCTTGAGGTCTTTCTTGCCGGCAGGAGCGACGGCGAGGGTGCCTTCTTCGCTCAGGTAGACCAGGTTGCCGGTGAGGGTATCGCGGAAAACTTCCACGCCCCAAATCTTGGTGTCCTTGGTGAAGTCGGGTTCATCGTGCCTGCGGCATTTGATGTCGAGGCCGTGCAGCCACTCCGGGTCCTTGCCGGCGGCCGGCTTGGTTTCACTGTCGCCAATCACGGCAATCGAGCCGTTGTCACAAATGTAGATCAGCATGCCGGTGTTGGGGTCCTTGTAGACTTCGATGCCGAAAGGAATGGCGTCCTTCCACTTGGGGTTGCCGCCTTTGCGGCAGCGGAGATCGAAGCTGTGGGACCACTTGGGGGCCTTCAGAGCGCCGCCGGCCGCCGGGGCCGGCCCGGGGATTACCGCGATGCGGGCGAATTCCGTGATATAGATCCAGTTGTTGGCGTTGGGATCGTAATAGGTTTCCATGCTCCAGGCTTTGGTCTTGTCGGTAAATTCCTTGTCGCCGGGCTTGCGTGCGGGCAGATCGAGGCCGCCGGTCCACTTGCCGCCCTTGCTGTTCTTGATGGGTCCGTCAATGGCGTCGAAGCCGGGGGCCGCCCCGTAGTACCCGGCCTGGGTGATGTACAGCCCGTAGCCGGTGTTGGGCTCCTTGAACACCTCGACGCCGAATTTCTGCGTCTTCTTTTCGTCGAATTCCGACTCCCCGTATTTGCGCACCATGAAGTCAAACGCGTGCGTCCACTTTGGATCTTTGGGTTTCTGCGCGAATGCCTGGGGAATTTCCAGGGTCAACAAGCCCAAAAACAGACACATCCCACAAAAGGAAGCGGAAACAGGTCGCAACATTACTGGCCTCGTCGGGAAAAACGTTAAGGGGAAAGGACCTCGCACTACAATTTTATTAAGACGATTGACTTTGCCCAAGCTAACCTGTGGGAAATTCAGGAGAAAATCGCTGGCGGCTTAGTGTGACCCGCAAGCGGCGGGTTGCAAACCGCTCTTTCCCCAAACGTCATTTCAAGATACGTTGATATATTAGAAGTTTTGCAGCAAAACCGAAAGGTCGCAACGATGTCCACAACTCCCCTTTCCGGGGCCGCTATTCTCGTGCAGTGCCTGGTCAACCACGGGGTGGAAGTAGTTTTCGCCTATCCCGGCGGGGCGAGCATGCCGATTCACCAGGCCCTGACGCGCTACCAGGGGCAGATTCGCACCATCCTGCCGCGACATGAACAGGGGGGCGGATTCGCGGCCGAGGGGTATGCCCGCAGCACCGGCCGCGTCGGCGTGTGCGTGGCCACCAGCGGGCCGGGAGCCACCAATTTGGTCACGTGCCTGGCCGACGCCAAGATGGATTCGGTGCCGCTGTTAGCCATCACCGGCCAGGTCGGCTCGCACGTCATCGGCTCGGACGCTTTTCAAGAAACCCCCATCGTCGAGGTCTGCCGGGCCATCACCAAGCACCACTACTTGGTGACGCGAACCGAGGATCTTCCCCGGATCATCAAGGAGGCGTTTTATATCGCCAGCACTGGCCGGCCCGGGCCCGTCATCGTCGATGTGCCCAAAGACATCCAGAACAAGATCCTGGAGGTAACCGAACCCCCCCATCCCCCCCTTGGCAAGGGGGGGACGGGGGGGTGGTGGGACCCGCCGATGAACCTGCCCGGCTATCGGCCGCACCGCGAGGCCACGCGCGAACAGCTCCTGGCGGTTCTGGCGGCCATCCGCCAAAGCAAAAAGCCCATCATCTACGCCGGCGGCGGCATTATTTCCTCCGCCGCGTCCACGTGGCTGCGCGCCTTCGCCGAGAAAACCGGCGTCCCCGTGGCCCTGACCGTCCACGGCCTGGGCAGCTTTCCCAGCGAGCACTACCTGTGCCTGCACATGCTCGGCATGCACGGCACCATCTACGCCAACTACGCCATCAACGACGCCGACCTGCTGCTGGCCTTCGGCGTCCGTTTCGACGATCGCGTCACCGGCAAAGTGTCCGAGTTCGCCAAGCACGGCAAGATCGTGCACATCGACATCGATCCCTCCGAGATCAACAAGATCAAGGTCGCCCAGCTGCCGATCGTCGCCGACGTGGGTCAGGCGCTCAAGGACCTGGTGCGGATCATCGACGACGAGGCGAGTGCGGGCCGTGAGTCTCCCGTGGGTTCCTCCGGGCGCTGCGCGGACTGGATCCGGCAGATCGAGAAGTGGCGCGAGGAAGAGCCGCTCCGCTTCAACGACCGCAACGACGCCATCC
>CAZFGM010000193.1:7773-11104 GCA_964518515.1 uncultured Alcaligenaceae bacterium
ACAAGATCAAGGTCGCCCAGCTGCCGATCGTGGCCGACATCCACCAGTGCCTGCGCGACCTGGTGCATTTGCTGGACGAGGACCCGGGGCTGGCGCCACCCGCCGGGGCCTTCGCCGAGTGGATGCGGCAAATCGACCGCTGGCGAAGCGAAGAGCCCCTCCGCTTCAACGACCGCGACGACGCCATCATGCCGCAATACGCCATCGACCGGCTGTGGCGGCTCATCAAAGCGCGCGGCCGGCTCGACGATACCATCGTCACCACCGGCGTCGGCCAGCACCAGATGTGGTCCGCCCAGTATTTTCGCTTCAACTCGCCGCGGACCTGGTTCACCAGCGGCGGGCTGGGGGCCATGGGCTTCGGCCTGCCCGCCGCCCTCGGCGCCCAGGCTGCCCACCCTCTCAAAACCGTCATCGACATCGACGGCGACGGCAGCTTCCTCATGAATATCCAGGAACTGGCCTGCGCCTACTGCGAAAAACTCCCGGTCAAAGTGATGGTCCTCAATAACCAGCACCTGGGCATGGTGGTGCAGTGGGAGGACCGCTTTTACGAAAGCAACCGCGCCCACACGTATCTCGGCGCCGGCTTCGACCGCGAGCCGTATCCCGATTTCGTCGCCATCGCCAAGGGCTTCCGCTGCGGCGCCCGCGGCGTTCAACGCAAAGAAGAACTCGACGACGCCCTGAACGAAATGCTCGACAGCCAGGTGCCGTACGTGCTCGACGTGCTGGTGCCGTATCAGGAACACGTGCTGCCGATGATCCCGGGCGGGATGACGGTGCGGGATATCATCAAGGCGTGAAGGTGGGGATACCCGAAAGGTTATTCATTAAAGTCTCAAAAAACGGGCTGATTGCTCTAATGTTACAAAAGATCTTTTGTCAAATCACCCGCGCTTGGTTTATGATGAAAAGGGAATTTTGGGTTTGACTGCCGCCAATTGGCAGTCACAATTAGTAAATGACGAACAGGGACGATCCTGCCTTGTTGGATGCCTACGGTTCCCTCCAGAGTTGGCCTCTTTGGAATTCACACCTGTTCACTTCGGGCGGAGAGTGAGTAAGATTCCTGGACCTCAATGTGCGCGTCGCGCCGAAAGGACTGCCATGATGCGGAAAGTTTTGTGGGGTTTGCTGGCCATTACCTTTGTCGGAGGCAGCGCGACGACCGCGCGGGCGGCGGAGGAACCGGCCCAACCGTTTATCGTGCTGGTGGGTATCGATAAATATGCCGACAAGCAAATTCTGCCGCATGGCCACGGCGAGGCGGACGCCAAGGCTCTGTACGACCTGTTCACGTCCAAGGACCACCTGGCCGTCGATGGCCAGCACATCAAGCTGCTGTTGGGCACGGCCGACGCCAAGCGCGGCAGCGAGCCGGCCACGCGGGCCAACATCATCAAGTCCCTGCACTGGTTGAGCACCTCGGCGGGTAAAAAGGACCTGGTCATCGTCGCCTTCTTTGGCCAGGGGGCGCCCCTGGGCGAGCGTGCCTGCTACTTTGCCAGCGATTCCACCTTCAAGGGCCGGGCCAAGGACGCCGTCGCTTCCGGCGATATCGAACAGGAACTCGATGCCGTGAAAAGCCAGAAATTCGTGGCCTTGATCGACGCCAACTTCCTCGGCTTCAATGCCGGCAAGGAGCCCACGCCCGATCCGGTGTTGGGCAATTTCTACCGCGAGTTCTACGGCAAGGAAGACGCCAAGGGCAATTCCCCCAGCCGGGTCGTGCTGGTGGCCAACAGCGGCCTCAAGCCTTCCCTGGCCCACAATCATCAAGGCTTGTTCGCCCAGGTGGTGATCGACGCCTTCAAGGGCAAGGCCGACGTTGACGGCTATGAACCCGACGGCGTCATCATGGTCAGCGAGTTGGTCCGGTACGTCCGCAAGGAGCTTCCCAACCGCCTCCGGACCATTGCCAAGACCGACGACGAGAAAGGCCAACTGCCCATCGTGTTCGACCTCCACACCAGGGATTTCGTGGTCGAGCGCAATCCCGCGGTTTATCCGCAGACCCAGGCCCGTCTGGCCAAGTTCCAAACCCTGGCCAAGGAACACAAACTGGCCCCCGAAATCATCGAGGAAGGCGTCAATTTCCTCAGCCGCATGCCCAAGCTCGAAGCCCAACAGCGCCTGCGCAAGGCCTATCAGAAACTGGCCGACGGTGCTCTCAGCAAAGCCGCCTTCAAGGAAGAACGTGACGCCGTTCAGGCCCTGACTCTGCTCCCCGAACGCGATGCCGAAAACTACGCCATCCTGGTCATGAAGGCGATCAAATCCGTGCGCCTGCATTTCTTCAAAGACACCAATAACGGCCAGATGGTGGAGACCGCCGTCACCGGCCTGTACAACCACCTGAACGAAAAAATCCCCAGCGCCATCAAGGACAGGCTCGACAACGTCAAGGGCCTGAAGGACGCCGAGTTGATCCGGCTTTTGCAAGACGCCCGCCTACACCTCGGCAAGCGCGAGGATCTGGCCAAGGGAAACGACGTCACCCAATCCCTGCACCCCATGCTCGGCAAGCTCGACAAGCACACCGATTACATCGACCCGGCCACCATCAAAATCCTCACGGAGGGCATTGAGGGAACCTTCCACGGTATCGGCGTGCAAATTCGCAAGAACAACCTCAAGGACGTGCTGCAGGTCGTCACGCCGATCAAGGGCAGCCCCGCCCACAGGGCAGGCATGCAGGCCAACGACCATATCACTACCATTATTCGGGAAATCGGCGACGATGGCAAACCTCTTACAAAGCCCGAGGTCCTGACCACGCGCGGCATGACCACCGATGACGCCGTCAAAAAAATCAAAGGACCCGAAGGAACCAAGATCAAGCTCATCGTCGAGCGCGACGGCAAGCCGATCGAATTCAACCTCATCCGCGGCCAGATCGAGGTCGAATCGGTCCTCGGCCATAAGCGCAACGCCGACGATTCCTGGAATTACGTCGTCGATCCGGAAAACAAGATCTGCTACGTCCGCCTGACCAACTTCGCCCACAACACCTATCGCGAGCTGGACCGGGTCATGCGCAAGCTGCAAAAGGCCGGCATCAAGGGCTTCATCCTCGACCTGCGCTTCAACCCGGGCGGCTTGCTCGATCAGGCCGTCAAAATCTCCGACCTGTTCATCGACGACGGCACCATCGTCACCATCCGGCCGCGCAACGCCCCCGAGCAGTCGTACATCGGCAGGAGCGACGGCAGCCTGCTGCACTTCCCGATGGTTTGCCTGGTCAACGGCCACAGCGCCAGCGCCAGCGAGATCGTGTCCGCCTGCTTGCAAGACCATCACCGGGCCGTCATCATCGGCTCGCGGACCT
>CAZFGM010000194.1:0-11096 GCA_964518515.1 uncultured Alcaligenaceae bacterium
GTATGGAAAAGGATTCTCAGAGCAGCGGGTCAGAAGTCAGAGGTCAGAAGTCAGAAGTCAGAAGTCAGAGGTCAGAAGTCAAAGGTCCTGATTGCTGACTGCTGATTGCTGATTGCTGATTTCTGATTGCTGATTGCTGACTGCTGATTGCTGACTGCTGATTGCTGATTGCTGATTGCTGACAATCGACCACGGACAATCCATGCAACTACCCGATGAAGCCATCACTTACAACTATCAGGGCCTGATGGTGCCGGCCGGCGAGGAATGGACGGCGGCGGCGGAGCTGCGCGCCGGGCACTTTCTGCCGGCAGCCAAGCTGCGCGAGCTGACGCCGCGGCTGGTGCAAGTGCGCAGCCAGGTGGCCGCCGAGCGCGAATTGCGGCAACCGCCGCCGGAAATGCAGCCCCTGGACGCCGGCTTCATTGATCTACCGCAGAAAATGCTCGATCAGCATCGCCGCCAGGGCGACGCCAGTCCGCTGGGCCGCATCCTCACCCAGGCCAACCGGCTAAAAGATCAGGTCGATCGCGTGGTCCTTCTCGGCATCGGCGGCTCGTACCTGGGCGCCCGCGCTCTTTTCGAGGCCCTCAAAAGCGCTTACCACAATGAGTTGCCGCCCGAGACCCGGTTGCACGTGCCGCGGATATATTTCGAAGGCAACAATGTCGATAACGACGCCTTGCAAGAGTTGTTCGATCTGCTGCAAACCACGTGCGTCGATCCGGAGCTGCGCGAGGAGCGCTGGGGCGTGATCGTCATCAGCAAGTCGGGCGGCACCCTCGAGACGGCGGCGGCTTATCGCAGCCTGCGCCGCGAGTTGGCCGAATTCTATGGTTTGCATTCGCCGCGCTTGAAAGAACTGGTGGTGCCGGTGACGGGGATTTCCGGCAAGCTGCGCGAGCTATGCAAGGCCGACGGTTACACCGACGACGACATTCTCACCATTCCGATCGACGTGGGCGGGCGCTATTCGGTGTTCACGGCCGTGGGCCTGTTGCCGGCGGCGGTCCTGGGCCTGGACGTTCGGGCCTTGCTGTTGGGCGCTGCGGCCATGACGCGCCGCTTCCTCGAAGAGCCGTTCGAGCGCAACCCGGTCCTGCAGTTCGCCGCCGTCAATCACCTGCTGACCACGCAGCACAATAAGCCGATCCGCGTGCTTTCGGTGTGGTCCAAGAAGCTGGAAGCGGTCGGGCTGTGGTACGACCAGCTTCTGTCGGAAAGCCTGGGCAAGCAGGGGCAGGGGGCAACGCCGATCACGGCGGTCGGCACGCGCGACCTGCACTCGCGCGGCCAGCAACACCAAGAGGGCGCGCGCGACAAGGTCATCAACAACCTGGTTCTTAAATCGCCGCGCCTGTCCCCCATCACCATCGGCATGTCCGACCGCAACGAGGACGACCTGAACCAGTACAACCGCAAGGGCCTGCCGGACATCCTGAGCGCGGCCCTGCGCGGCACCAACCAGGCCTACTTCGAGGCCGCCCGCCCCACCGCCGACCTGATCCTGCCGACCCTGTCGGAACACATCCTGGGCCAGCTCCTGCAAATGCTCATGCTGGCGACGGTAGTTGAGGGCCGGCTCATGGGCATCAATCCCTACGGCCAGCCGGGTGTCGATGCGTACAAGAAGAAGATGCAGGGATTGCTGAAGGCGCAGGGATAGTATTTAGCGATTTCCCTTCCGATGGCGAGGACTCCAATGTAAAATAACCATATCTAATTTCAAGGAAATGAGCGGAAAGGGGCATGCCATGGTTCTTACTGAGAAACAAAGAACGAACTTCGCTTCCGGAAGGAAAAAAGTGGGCCGTTTTTCCGTAGATATGGAGGTGGCGAATTATTTGGACCTGGGAAAGGTTCGCGAGGGAACCCTCGCGCCCGATAAAGTTCGCCGGGTTGTTATTCGCGGCGTCGTGGATTGTGGCGCGGATAGCTTCGTTCTTCCGGCGGGGGTTGCCAAACAATTGGGTGTCCGGGTCAAGGGCAAGGTCAAAGTCAAGTACGCCGACGGCCGCCGGGCTTTGCGTAATGAAGTCGAAGGAGTCCATGTCCATCTTCAAGGTCGAGATAGTATTTTTGATGCCATTGTCGAACCCAAACGCGAGAGTGCTCTGATTGGAGCCATCGTCCTGGAAAACTTGGATTTCTTGGTGGACAACAAAAAACAACGCCTGGTTCCTCGAGACCCTCATTATAAGTTCAGCGAGATTGGATAATGGGTTCAAACTGCAAATGGGCCCGTGGTGCTAGCCTACCTTATGTGCTTTCCTTTTTTGCCGGTGTATCTTCCAGCCGCAACAAATCCTCGGTATCCTTCACCCATTCAGGATCAGCCATGCGCTGGCGGGCCACGAAGGCGATAGCGTGCATCTCGGGGCTCCGCAGGGCAAAGCGCAGGATCGCTCGCTTGACCCCGATTTGCTCGAAGCCAGGTTTGCCGAATAGGTCCACCACGCGAGTAGTCATTTCCCAGCGCTGCCAGCGGCGAAAGTCTTCGATGGCGAAATCGGCCATGTCATTCTGGTCCAATAGCTGGGCTATGCCCTGGATCACCGCGCTTTTGTCGATCAGGTCCGGCCGGTCGTTGTAGAGAAACCGGCAGGTGCGCAGGGCGGTATAGCGCTTGGCAAAAGCGGCCTGGTCGCTGTTTTTTAAAATTCCGCTCAGGTAGGTCCAGGCCTCTTTGGGCTTTAAGAGGACGTAGCCGGCGTGAAAGCCTTCGAGCCCGGAGGAGGCGCCTAATTCCGGATCATCGATCAGGGCCCGGAGGACCTTGGCGTGTTCCGGCTTGCCGCACAGGCCGAGCAGCGTGGCGTACAGGCCATGGCGATAGGTAGGGGTTTTGGGGTCGCGCAGCCAGGCGACGAGTTTTTTCGCGTCGAAAAGCGGGGCCGCCTGGCGCAGCTCCAGGTGGCTGGCCTGACTCAACTCGCGGTAGGTGTCCAGAGCGATTTCATTGTCCTTGTGCCCGAGATATTGAAAGAAAAAGGCGAGGGCCTTTTTCCGGTCCTTGCCGTCCAGGGCCTGAATCTCTTTGAAGTATTTCACCATATCAGGAGATTCGATTTCGATGCCTTTGTAGGCATCCAGTTGATTCTTGTGTACATCAAAAAAGACCAGGAAACGCTTGGTGGAGGGAATATAGCGTTTCAGGGTGACGACCGAATTCTTGGCAATCAGTGGATGTGCCTTCAAGACCTCGTGGAGATGACATTCGGTGGAGGGATTGTCGTTTTCGCCGCCGATGCCATTGAGGAGATTTTTGGGATTTTTGAATGTGCACAACCCAATGGCATGGGCGGCCTTTATTTCCTGGCGGAGGGTCGGCACGCGACTTTCGTCGAAAAACCGTCAGCCGCGCGCCGGGGTCAGACCGGGAGAAGCCAGGAGAATCAGGCCGGTGAGGAGGACCGCGCTTTTGCCGGACATAAATTCCTCCTTGAGAGGTCTCGGTGGTAGGTTAGGCTTCCAGCCTGACTTTGGCCCTCGTCAGGCTGGAAGCCTAACTTACCCTTCTGAACGAATCACCGTTGCCACGGCAACAGTGTATGGCCGGGCACCAGGATGGTGGTGAGGCCCAGGGCCACCAGGCCCAGGAAAAACCCGCCGCCGCTCGACGACGACGACGACGAGGACTTGATGGACGGCGGCGGGGCCGGGTCCTCGAGTTGCAAGATTTCTTCGGTTTCGGCGACGTATTCCTTGTCGCGGCGGATTTGCTCTGCGACGAAGCGCTTGGCCCGCGGCACTTTTTCCTGGGCCCGCAAGGCGAAGCGCAAAATCGCGCGCTTGACCGGGCCGATATCGTGCGATTCCCGGCCGAACAGGTCGAGCACCCGGTCGGCCATTTCCCAGCGCTTCCAGCGGCGCAAGTCCTCGATGGCGAAGTCGGCCATGTCCTGGTGCTCGAGAATATGGGCCACGCCTCCGGCCAGGTCTTTTTGCTCGATCAGGTCGGGGCGTTCGTTGTACAAAAACCGGCACGTCCGCAGGATGGCGTAGCGCTGGCCGAAATCCTTGCTGGTCTTCAAAACCCCGGTCAAGTAAGCCCAAGCTTCCTTGGGCTGGAGCATCACGTAGGAGGCGAGCATGCCGTCGATGCCGGAACCTTTGCCTTTTTCCGGGTCGTCGATCATTTCGCGGAGGAACTTGCCGTGCTCAGCCTTGCCGCAGTGGCCCAAAAGCGAGGCGTACAGGCCGTAGCGATAGGGTGGCGTTTTGGGATCGCTCAACCAGTCGATGAGCACCTGGGGGTCGAGCTTGCGGGCCATCTCCTTGTAATCTTTGTAGCTGGCCTTGCCGAATTCGCGATAGGCATCCAGGGAAATCTCAAACTCGGGGCATTGCAGAAAATCGAAGCAGTAACGGAGACGGTCGGCCGGCGACTTGTCTTTCAGGGCCAGGGCGCCGGTCAGGTACTTGACCATTACCGTGTCACGAGAGCACTCGAAAGCGCGATAGGGGTCGATGGATTTCTTGTACTGGTCGCAGAAGATGAGGAACTTGCTCTTGGTGGCGGTGATGTATTTCGCCAGGGTAATCTTGCCTTTGTTTTGGAGGATGGTGTGGGATTTCAAGACTTTTTCGATGAGGAAATCGGTGGTGCCTTCCTCAAAGCCGCCGGCACCTAGCCGCGGATTGGTGAAGATGCCCAACAAGACCATATCGGCCTGGGCGAAATTGGCAACCATGGTCGGGCCGAGTCCTTCCCTGCAGAAATCGCAACCCAAAGCCGGGGTCAGAGCAGGGGTCAAGGTCAGGCCAACCAGCAGCGGTGGTAGAAAAAGCCGAAGTCGCGCGGCAGACATGGCGCACTCCTCCAAAAAACCTTCTGTAACCGTTCACTGTCGTCTTTCGCTCCGCGAAAGACGCCCTTTCGCGGAGCGAAAGGCGACATTTGCCCTTTTGTTGTGTTGCCTGCAGCTGCAATGGTTTTGTGGAATCTCCAATCCGGACCGGTGAACGTTACAACCTTCTTTCTACTCCTATTATGGTCGTGCAAAAGGGTCAAGTTCAACCATGGAATATCAGCTGTGAAGAATAACCCCCCTGGCTGGGCCGGCGGGCGAGGGCGTGGAGCGGCGGCGGGCGACCCCGCTCAAGCGTTCTCCTGGAAATCCGGATGACACCAGACAACCAGCGGATTTTGTTGCTTCAAAACATATCGAATTGCTGCCCGTAATGCCGCCTCATCGGGAAGACTCCTCTTTGACCCCTTGGAGGTCCACCAAGTATTGCTGGGTGGCTGTCCCCAACGCCGATTCAATGCCCGGCTGCCATAAGCTTTCAAATCGCCAAGGATCTTGGTCGGATCGGTCCCCTCGTCCGCTTGCACGACCAGGTGGACGTGATTGGCCATGATGGCGCGGCCAATAGTTGCCATCGCCGAAAGGCTGCGGTTTCATGAAACTGGGCCAGCAGCGTTTCGGCCTGTTCCAGGTTGAGCAGCACGGCTGGCCCGCGCATCATTTCTTCCGAGGCTGCCCGCAGTCGAGGAAGATCTTCATCGCAGGGGGTGCCGGGGATGTTGTGCACATGTCGTGCGTCCGAAGCCCATCGCCTGCGCGTTTTTCCCAAACGCGGCCGACGAAGCCATGTGCCTCGCCTGGCAGCCAGTTCCCGTAGAACGTCGATGTCAGCAGCCAAGCGCCCGGCATTTCTGTTCTCCAGCGAGCGGGGTCGCGTAAGCGGCCCGTGTATTACTACCCCGTGTATTACCATCATATTTCCACGGGGCGCTTACGCAACCCCGCTCATTCCACCGATTACTATTAGCGATACTTCCACGGGGCGCTTACCCAACCCCGCTCCAGAGATGCGCGGCCGAGGCATCCCGTCGCCCTGAAAATCTTCCAGTTTACAAAAGGGCGCGCGCTTTTTGTAGCTCAGTTGCGCCCCCTGAGGCGGAAAAGAGATCGGTACGGAGCGCCTTGTGAATGTAAGCCATGAGATGAGAAAGGATTACAACGTCGTGCCGTACCGATCAAACCCATTCGCGGAATTGATCGGTACGGGCGGGGCATGCAAAACCCAGACGGAGCCAACCACTTTGGCCGGACCGCCGCTTTCCTGGACCGCTTGCCTCACGCCTGGAAACTCCGGACTGTAATCATGTCCGCAGATGATCCGGGCCCCGGCCTGACGGGCCCAAAGAATATCCTGGCGCGTCTCCATGTAGTTGTGGACCGCATCGAGAAAGGCCAGGGCGGGAGGCGGGGAAAACCGGCGGGTGCGGTAAAAATCGTTCTTGTTGGCCTTGACGCGCTCCACTTGGCCCTGCGCCGTGAGGAAGAATAGGTTGTTGGCCGTCACCTTCTCGTGGTCGGCTGGCGACAAGCCCCAGGGATTCCAGCAGTAGCGATCGACGGTAATGACTTTCTGGTCCGGCCGTTTCCAGGCGGCCAGCCGCTGGGTGGTGTTGCCGAACAGCGTGCCGATTTCGACCAGGTCGCCGGGAAAAGCATTGGCCTGTTCGACCAGTTCCCTGAGGAAGGCGTATTCCTCGCTGGACAGCGTGCCGAGATCGGCGAAATTCATCGGCGGCTGGGGCGACCGTTTTCGTTTTTTTCGCCGGGTCCAAGTTTTCAGCCACGATTTCATGACGGCGATCATGGAAGAATCCTTTCTCCCTTGCAACCAGGCGGCTCGCCCGAACTTCAACCTCAATTCTTTTTCTGCTTGGCCTGGTTGAGCAAGCGCGTGGCCGTGGGGTTGCCAGGCTGGAAGCGCAGGGCCGCCTCGAACTCGCGCTGCGCTTCGAGCCAGCGCCGCGCTTGCAGGTGCTTTTGCCCCTCGGCCAGGTGGAAGTTGAACTCGGCGCCGCGCAGCGCCTGGCTGGCCTTGGCATCCTTCGGGCGAACCTTTAAGGCTTCGCCGTAAGCCTTCATGGCCTCGTCAAACTTCTGTTGCTTTTCCAGAGCCGCTCCGCGGTCCATCTCTTTTTGATAGCGGGCTTGCGGATCGTCCTTGGGAGGAGTTTTGAGCTTGGGCGCATCCAGGGCGCGGCTGGCGTCTTGCAAGCCGCGCTGAGCGTTGAAATCTTTGGGAAAGATCTTCAAAGCGTCAGCATAGGCCCTTTTGGCGTCGGCATAATTTTGAACCTTGAAAGCATCCTGACCTTGTTTCACCAGGCGGTTGAAATCGGCCAGGCGTTTTTGTTCGTCCACCCGCAGGGCGTCAAGAGCGCGGTTGGCGTCTTGCAGGCCGCGCTGGGCATTGGCGTCGGCCGGGAACAATTTAAAGGCCTCGCTGTAGGATCGCTGGGCGTCGGCAAAGCGCTTGGCCTGCATGGCCGTCTGGGCAAGCTGCATGAGCCGGCTGAAATCGGCCTGGCGTTGTTTTTCGGTCGCTCGGCCTGCGTCGAGGGCTTGCGTGGCCTCGCGCTGACCGCGCAGGGCGCCCGTATCGGTGGGAAACAGCTTGAGGGCGTCGTTGTAGGCGCGCTGCGCCTCCGCGTATTTTTTCAAAACCATGGCATTTTGGCCGGCCTTCATGAGTAGGGTGAAATCGGTCAGCTTCTTCTGTTCCTGGACGCGCACGGCATCGAGCGCAAGCTGGGCTTCGCGCTGACCGCGGAGCGCCGCAGCATCGGTCGGGAACAACTTCAAGGCGTCAGCGTAGGCGCGCTGGGCGTCGGCATACTTTTTCAACGCCAGGGCATCCTGACCGGATTTCATGAACTTGGTGAAGTCCGTCAGGCGTTTCTGCTCGCCGGCCTGGACAAGCTTGGCGGCGGTCCAGGCTTTCTGCGCCTGGGTTAGGAAATCCTGGGCCGTGCGATCCCCGGGGAAGAGCTTGGCGGCGTCGTTGAAGGCCCGGACGGCCTCGTCGTACTTCTTGACGGCCAGCGCTTTCTGCCCGGTCTGGATCGCCTGTTGATAGAGCTGCCGGGCCTTTTCCTGGTCCAGGGCCTGGCGGCGGGCGAAATCGAAATCTTGCAACGCGCGAAGCACCTCGGGATTCTTGGGCGCCAGGCGGGCGGCTTCAGCGAAGGCCTTGCCGGCGTCGTCCAGCTTTTTGGCCTTCAAAGCGTCGCGGCCGGCGGCGACCAGCTTGTGCACCTGGGCGGCGCGCTCCTGGTCGAGCTTGGCCTGCACGGTTTTTTCCGCGGCCAGGCGCGCGTCCTCCTGGGCGCGTTGGGCTTGGCGCAACAGATCCTGGCCGGTCTTGTCGGCCGGCACAAGGGCGCCCGCCTCGGCGAACGCCTTGACGGCGTCCTCGTATTTCTTGGCTGCCAGGGCGAGCTTTCCGGCGGTTAAAAGGGCTTGGTACTGCGTTTGGCGTTTGTGCTGGGTTTCGGCCTCGGCCTGGGCCAGCTTCTGGGCCTGACCCAGGTCGGCCAGGGCCCGGACCACGGCGGGGTCCTGCGGCGCGAGAGCGGCGGCAATCTTGAATGATTTGGAGGCCGCCTCAAGGTTCTTGGCCGTCAGGGCAGTACGGCCATCGTCGATGGCTTTTTTCACATCGGCGGCCCGTTTCAATTCCTCGGCCCGTTTGCGCGTGGCAGCGGCGACGGCCGCGCTGGCCGCACTCTTGCCTTTCTGGGCTTCGCGCATGAAATCAGCGGAACTCTGCTCTCCCGGCAAAACCTTCTGGGCAGCGTTGAAGGCCGTGATAGCGTCGTCAAACCGTTTGGCCGACAGCGCCAGTCGGCCGTCGTTCATGAATTTTTGGAAAACGGCGGCCTTCTTCTGGGCCTCTTCCTGGGCTTTGGCGTCGCGTGCCAGGTTTTTCAGACCCTGATCCACCTCGCGCAGCAAAGCGGTGGCCGCCGGATCGCCGGGATTGAGAATTAGGGCCTGGGTCAAAGCGAGCTTGGCAGCGTCGTACTGTTTGCCGGCCAGGTTGGCCTTGCCGCTGTCGAGAAGTCGGCGGAAGTTTTCCTGGCGGGTTTTTTCTTCATTGAAGCGGCGCGCTTCGGCCGAAGTTTTTTCCTGGGCCTGTTCGGCTTTGGCCAGGGCGGTCAAGACGTCCGCGTTGTCGGGAGCCAGCTTCTTGGCCTGGCGCAAGGCCTTGACCGAGGCCTCAAATTGACGGGCAGCGAAAGCTTTCTGGCCCTCGGCGAGGAAGTTCTTCACGCGTTCGGTTTTCTGTTGTTCGTCGAGAGCTTTCTTCTTGGCGGCGTCGGCCTGGGCGATGGCCTGGGCCTGGCCGGTTTCGACTTGCTTCAGGCCGGTCAACACGGCATCGGTGCGGAAAACTTTGCCCGCTTCCTCGTACCTGGCACGGGCCACGGGGTAGTTCTGCTCGGCGAGGGCCTTGTGAGCCAGCTTGAGGGCATCCAGGTAAAGGTCCTGGTTGCGCTTGGCGTCGGCCTCGGCTTTTTCGCGGCGGGCTTTTTCGGCGACGAGCTGACGCTCCAGGGCGAGGCGGGCCGGCTCTCCCCTGGCGGCGGCACTGGCGCGGGCGTTTTCCACCAGGGCCTGATTGAGCAGGGCTTCCACTTCGCTGGTGCGGCGAACGCGGGCGGCGGCGCTGAGGGCGGCGACGGCGCCCTCGTAGTTGCCCGCGCTCATCAGCCGCCGGCCTTCGTCGAAGGCGGCCTGATAGGCGACCCGATCGCGGTCGAGCTGGGCCTTGCGGGCCGCTTGTTCGGCGGCCAGGCGACGGGCCTGTTCCACTTCGAGGGCCTTGCGGGCGCGGACCAGCTCCCCCTCGCGCTGCTGGCGCAAGGCGGCTTCACGCAGAGCATTGGCGCGGCCGGCCTGGGCCAGGGCATCGCGCTCGGCCTCGGCGCGGGCGATGGCCAATTCGCGCACCAAGACGTCGTTGGCCGGCGCCAGGGCGACGGCGCTTTCGAAACGGCGAATGCCGATCTGAAAATTGCCGACCTTCAGATAGAAGCGGGCCTCGCGGACCAGGGTGGCCTGGGCGGCCAGGCGCTGCTGCTCGGCCTGGATCACGACGCGCGGGCCCACCTGAATCCGAATGGCCTCGGCGGCCTGGGCCAGCTCCCATTGGCGGCGCTGCAACTCGGCCGCCTGGGCCTGCCGCAGGGCGAACTCGCGGGCGCGGGCCGCTTCCCAGGCCAGCTCCTGCGACCGCTGCCGGCAGAAATTCAGCCGGGCCAGCACCTCGACATGGTTCGGGCGCAGGCCGAGGGCGTCATGATAAATCTTGATGGCGAAGCCGAACTCGCGGTTGTCGCAGCGCTGCTGCGCTTGCAGCAGCAAGGTGTCGAAACGCTGCTGCTCGGCCAGGTAGCGCGCCCGGACCAGGGGATCCATCAGGGTCAAGCCGGCCAGTTCGCCCAGCCGCAGCCGCAATTCATGGTGATTGCGGACGTGAATCCGCCCCGAGCCCTGGCGGAAGCCATACTCGGAATCGACCAGGTGCGTGGTCACGAAAAAGCTGGCGGTTTCTTCGACGGTTCCGAAGACGAAATAGCGGACATGCATGGCCCGGCCGAGCCAGCGGCGGGCGTACGGATTTTCCATGAGGTCGCGCAGGCTCATGCCCAGGTGGGCCATGTACCAGTAAACCTCGCCCGGATCGACCACGTCGTAGGCGGCGTGGAAATACGGCGCCAGGTGACCCGGCGTCCAGGTGCTCAGATACGGCGGCACGACGTGCGGCCGGCCAATAACCACGAAGGGCAAAATGGCGACGCGCGGCTTGACGACGAGCACCGGTTGCTCGACGACAACCACCACCGGCGGCGGCAGTAGGGGCCGTACACGCTCCAGGCGCAAGCGGACATCGACGTGGCCTGGGGCCAGGTGCAAGGCCAACTCGAAATGGCGATGGGCCTCGCGATAGCGGCCGCGACGGAACAGGTTATCGCCCAGGTGCAAGGAGAGGCCGAGCAGGCGGCGCTGGACGACGAGTTCGGCCTCGCCGCCGGCCACCGGCACCGGTATTGGCTTGCCCTCCGGCGGTGGCGGCAACCGCTCGAAATCTTCCAGCTTCAACCCGCCTGGGTCGGGCGGCTGCGGATAATCGATCACGACGGGCGGCGGCGCCGGTTGATCGGGCGCGGGCACTTCCGGGGCCGGCGGCAACGGCGCCTCCGGCGGCGGCGGGGCCTGCACCTTCACCAGTTTGGCCCGCTCGCGGTCGTGGACGATTTTCTCCTCGTCGCTCATCAGCAGCTG
>CAZFGM010000195.1:0-11065 GCA_964518515.1 uncultured Alcaligenaceae bacterium
GGTTTCCAGCGTTTCGCGGCTTAATTTACGATGCTGGAGCGACTACACCCAATCGAGCAGGCGAACACGGAGAAGATAGTATTTCAAGGCCAGCCGCATGCCGTTACCTTCCGCGATGATCCCCTTGAAATAAAGGGGCGGATCTTTCGTTTGAGGAATTGTCAATTCCCCGACCCAGGTCTGTATTGGGTTCGGGTTCGGTGGAATAATATAGTGTTAGAACAACAACCCTTGCTGGTGAGGTGAGCCATGAAAAAAAAGGAAGATGGAACAAAAGTCCGTCCTATTCTCGTTGACGAAGTGGATGAATTAATTGAAATCGTGGAGGATGCGAAGACCGGAAAAGTGAAGAAAATAGTTCACAAGCTAAGAAAACCCAAGGCCATGCCCGCAAAGCCAAGGAAATAGCTCAGGTTTTTCCATGCCGCGCTTCATTCCCAATCGCACCCCCTGCAACCGCACGCGCCGCGAGTTTCTCTGGCAGGTCGGCGGCGGTTTCGCCGGGCTGGCCCTGATCGATCTGCTGTCGCGCGACGGCTTCTTTGCCGATCGTGCCGCCAGCCAGAATCCGCTGGCGCCGCGGCGGCCGCACTTCGCCGCGCGGGCCAAGCACGCCGTCTTTCTGTTCATGAACGGCGGGCCCAGCCACGTCGATACCTTTGACCACAAGCCGGCCCTGACGCGCTTTCACAACACGGGCTATCGCGGCAATACGCCGGTCGGCTCCAACGGCCGGCCCATCGGCCATCTCATGCAGACGCCTTTCACCTTCCAGAAGTTCGGCAAGAGCGGCATCGAGATCAGCGGCCTGTATCCCAACGTGTCGCGCTACGCCGACGACCTGTGCGTTCTCAAGGGCATGTACACCGACACGGCCGCCCACGCCTCCGGCTGCCTGCAATTGAACACCGGCAGCGTGCAGATCGGCAAGCCCTGTATGGGGGCCTGGCTGAGCTACGGCCTGGGAACGCTCAACGACAGCCTGCCCAGCTTCGTCGTCATGACCGATCCGCGCGGCGGACCGATCTCCAGCGCCTCGAACTGGACCGCGGGCTACATGCCGGCCGCGTACCAGGGCACCTTGTTCCGCAGCCAGGGCCATCCGCTGCTCGACCTGGCCACGCCCGCTGGCGTCAGCCCGCGCGGCCAGCGCCAGTCGCTCGACGTGCTCCGCCAACTCAACGAAGAGCATTTGCAAACCCGGCCCGGTGATTCGGAGCTGGCCGCACGAATCGAATCCTACGAGCTGGCCTTCCGTATGCAGACCAGCGCCGCCGAAGTCGTCGATGTGAATCGCGAGCCGGAACATATCAAAGACCTGTACGGCATCAACAACCGCCTGACCGCCGACTTTGGCCGCAAGTGCCTGATCACCCGCCGGTTGCTCCAGCGCGGCGTGCGTTTCGTCCAGCTCTATTCCGGCGGCGGCCATCTCGAAGACACCTGGGACGGCCATTCCGACTGCATCAGCAATCATCGCCTCCATGCCGGCGAGACCGACAAGCCCATAGCGGCCCTGCTGGCGGATTTGAAGCACACCGGGCTGTGGGACGAAACGCTCGTCATCTGGGGCGGCGAGTTCGGGCGCACGCCGACCAGCGAGGGCTTGAACCGGCCGGGCCGCGACCACAACCCGCACGGCTTCTCGATGTGGCTGGCCGGCGCTGGCGTCAAGGGCGGCCAGGCCGTCGGCGCCACCGACGAGCTCGGTTTCACCGCCGTCGAGGAAAGATGTCACGTCTCCGGTTTGCACGCTACCATCCTGCACCTGATGGGGCTGGATCACACGCGGCTGACCTACTATTACCAGGGTCTCGATCAGCGGCTGACCGGCGTGCAGCACCGCCGGGTGATTCGCCAGGCGCTGGCGTAGCCTCCGGTAGGTTAGGCTTCCAGCCTGACGGAGGGGCAAAGTCAGGCTGGAAGCCTAACCTACAAGAACCGGCTTTCACGCCGACCCCTCGGGAGAGGGTAAACGGTTACTCCCTTTTTTTCCCTCCCTCTTTTCAGAAACGGTGCATTTGCTAATATTATTGCTTCAACCAATACCAAACCGCGGGGCTCGAAGACTCGCCCCGCGACTTGAGAAATGAGGATCCCCATGCACATCAAGAAAGACGATACGGTGGTGGTCATCGCCGGCGACGACAAGGACAAGCGCGGCCGGGTGCTGGCCGTCTATCCCGACAAGGGCTTGATCCTGGTGGAAGGCATCAACCGCGTCTACAAGCACATGAAGCCCAGCCGACGCAATCAGCAGGGCGGCCGGCTGTCCAAGGAAATGCCCATCAGCATTTCCAACGTCCAGCTCATTTGCCCGCAGACCAACAAGGCGACGCGCATCGGCGTCCGCTACTTGGCGGACGGCAGCAAGGAGCGCTACTCGAAGCGCAGCGGCGCCGGCATGGGCAGGATCGCCCCGCCGCGCCAGGCCTATGCCCAGAAGTAACCAACGCAGATTCTCCGAGGAATCTCTTTGCCTTTCCCATTCGTCTTAGAATAGGATCAACCTAAGTTGCCTCGATATTCCGACTTTTACAGTGAGGGCATGTCATGCGCCGATTGCTTCTTGCCGCCATGGGCCTGGCGTTGGGCCTGGGCGGGCTGACCAGTGCCGTGCAGGCGATGTGCGGATATTTCCGGCCCATCGTGGTGGATATCAAGCAGTCGCCGGAGATTTTACAGCCGTCGCAAATCGCGTTCATCACCTGGGACCCGGTGAAGAAGCTCGAGACGGTGACGGTGCAGCCGCGATTCGAGGGCAATGCCCGCGACTTCGCCATGGTGATCCCGACGCCGGGTCAGCCAAAGCTGCACGAGATGCCGCGCGACCTTTTCAAGGCCCTG
Source organism: uncultured Alcaligenaceae bacterium (assembly GCA_964518515.1). Taxonomy (GTDB): domain Bacteria; phylum Planctomycetota; class Planctomycetia; order Gemmatales; family Gemmataceae; genus CAZFGM01. The sequence continues at coordinate 2,848 of CAZFGM010000195.1, forward strand.
GGCGTGTTCACGCGGCCCAAGCAGCGGGTGATTCCGGAATCGAAGCTGATGCCGCGAATGATGCAGCAATTTAATCTGGCCCGAGGTCTGGGCGGCGAGAAGGCGCCGGCGGCCAAAGACGTGGCACCGCCGCGGCCCACCACCGTCGAGGTCCTCGAAGCCGGCGTGGTTGGCAGCCTGGATTACAAGATCATCTCCGCCGGCCGGCCCGACGATCTGTATCAGTGGCTCAAGGACAACAAGTACAACTACGGCGGCGACGAAGCCACCCTCGATTTCTACGTCCGCCAGAAGTATTATTTCACGGTCATGAAGATCGACACGCTGCAGATGAAGAGAAATCCCGACGGCAGCTACACCGGCGACGTCACGCCCACGCGCTTCACTTTCCCTTCCGACAAGCTCGTGTATCCTCTCAAGATCACGCAGGTCTCGGTGAAGGACAAGACCGAGGCGGTTTTCTACGTTCAGGCCCCGACCAAGATGGATCTTGCCGGCGACATGACTTACCAATACCACTGGGTTTCGCTCCTGGACTTCGTTCAGTCCACCATCGGGCCGGGAGATCTGACCGAAAAGAATCGCGCCTGGATGAAGGAAATCCATGTGCCCAAGGCGGACCTTATAAAGCGCGGCGGGGAGCTGGGATTCCAGTTTCAGTTTCAGCAAGGCCGGCCGTTCGTGGACGCCAAGCCCAAGGGCCGCACCCCCACCACGCTGGAATGGGCCAAACGGCTGACCGCCGACGATATCAAGGTCCTGAGCGGGGAGCTGCCGTACAGCGAAACTGCTCCCGATCCGGACGACGGCTTCACGCGCGTGGACCTGCAAAATCCGCGCAAGGCGCCGGCCATTTACAAGGTCATCGAGCGGCGGCTGGCCAAGTACCAGCAGGACCGGCCGCGGGGCTACCTGGTCCGCCAGGCCTCCAAGGAAGACCTCAAGCTCCTGCCCATCCTCAAGGGCCACGTGCAAGAGGGCCAGTACCTCACGCGCTTCCGCAAGAGCTTCACCACGGCCGAGATGAATGAGGACCTCGTGCTGACGCCGGCCCATGTCGGCCAGGTTGGCGATATGTCAGAGCACGAGGAACTCCTGCGGACGATGCAATGGGGCGGTCGTGGCCGCTTCCCGCGGGGCGTGGAGTTCGACCGGCTTATTCCCTGACTTCATTTGGGCTTGGCGTTTCGCGCTCGCTGAGATTCTCCGAACGGGAAACGCAAAGCGGGAGCCCTTCACGCCGGTTGCAACCGCCGGCGCAGTTCGCTCGCCACTTCGTCGAGCGGCAAACGCGTCTGTTCGGTCGTGTCGCGATCGCGAATCGTTACCGTATTGTCCTGCAATGTCTGGCCATCGATGGTGAAGCACCACGGCGTGCCCGCCTCGTCCTGGCGGCGATAACGGCGGCCGACCGCGCCCTTGTCGTCGTAGGCGACATTGAATTCCGCCTTCAATTCGCGGTACAGGGCGTACGCTTTCTCCGGCATCCCTTCCTTGTTGACCAGGGGGAACACGGCGGCTTTGATCGGGGCCAGACGCGGATGAAAGCGCATGACCGTGCGGGCCTCGCCGCCGATCTCGTCCTCGTGATACGCCTCGCACAGGACCGCCAGGGTGAAGCGGTCCGCCCCGGCGGACGGCTCGATGACGTGCGGCAGGAAGCGGAACCTGGCCTTGGCTTCCGCCTCTTTCTTTTTGTCGCCGCCCAGCGACCCCTTGTTGGCGGTGATCCATTCATTCCAGGCGTCTTCGTCGAAATACGACAGGTCCTTGCCGCTGAACTTGGCATGCTGGGTAAGGTCGTAATCGCCGCGATGAGCCACTCCTTCCAGTTCCTGCGGCTCATCGGAGAACGGGAACAGATATTCGATATCGGTGGTGGCGATAGAATAGTGGGCCAGTTCTTCCTTTCCCTGTTCGCGCGGCCGCAGCCGGTCCGACTTGAGGCCGAGCTTCGTGTACCAAGCTTTCCGCACATCCCGCCAATATTCGTACCACTTCATGGACTCGGACGGATGGCAGAAAAACTCGATCTCCATCTGCTCGAACTCGCGGCTGCGGAAGATGAAATTGCGCGGCGTGATCTCGTTGCGAAAGGACTTTCCAACTTGAGCAATACCGAAAGGCAGCTTGCGACGGGTGGAATCAAGAACGTTTTTGAAGTTCACAAAGATACCTTGGGCAGTTTCCGGTCGCAGGTAAACGCGATGCTCGTCGTCTTGTACAATCCCAGCCCATGACTCGAACATAAGTTTGAAGGGCGCGGCCGGCCCTAATTCCCCACCGCATTTTGGGCAGGGATCCTGCAATCCTGTCGCATGAAGTTGTTCCGTAGCAAGGTACTGCGTGATTTCCTGGAGCGTGGGCGGTGCCTCGGGTTGTCCATTAACTCGCGTCGCCAACCATGACAACGTGACCTCGGGATTCCGCGTTAGGGCGAGATTTGGTGCATGGCGCTTTCCCTTGGTTTTTGCCCACCTCAACAAACGAGGCGTGTCGATCGTTCCTATTATCGGTGTAAACTCCTGGATCAGAGAATTGACCCACTCGGACGACGTAGCCAGTTGTTCCCAGAGCTGGTCTGCACGCACAAAGTGCCCGCATTTGCTGCATTTGCGCATTGGATCCGCGAATCCCCCCACGTGCCCGCTCGCCTCCCACACCCGCGGATTCATGATGATCGAACAATCCACCCCGACCATGGCAATTTCCTGTCCGTCCGGCCCCGGCGGCGGATTCTGCACCATGTCGTGCCACCAGGCGTCCTTGATGTTGTTTTTGAGCAGGACGCCGAGCGGTCCGTAGTCCCAGAAGCCGTTGATGCCGCCGTAGATTTCGCTCGATTGAAAGATGAAGCCGCGCCGCCGGCACAGGGCGACCAGTTTGTCCATGTCCATGAATGACACCTCCGCACTCCCTCAAGACAAACGATTTTTCAGGTTCCGCCGCTCTTCGGGGGTCATTTTGGCCAAAAGGCTTTTCAGCAACTTCTTCCGGTCCACCTTGTCAATGGCCTGATTCATGAGGTATTCCCAACCTCCGGCCTGCCGGATGATTTCCTCCATGCCGAATATATCAAGCAAGGGTTTCAAATGAAACTTGGGTCCTCTGCGCATTGTTTTTCCCATGGCTTGGATCTCCTCAAAATTCGGGTATAGAGTCACCATATAAGGGCCAAACCGCTGGCACAAGTCCGGCTCGGCTTCCAGCATCCGGGTCAATTCCCGTTGTTTTTCTTCTTCGAGAAGGTGCAAGGGCAGGCTTTCCGGTTCGATCGGCAAATCCACGCTGCTTATCAGGAAGACCCGGTGCTGGAGTGCGTGGGTAAGCCATACTCCCGGGCCGCGGGATTCGATCGGCCCTACCTTATCCGGCAGCAAGCGCAAAAAGCGCCGGCCAAGGTGGTGCACCAGGTACCAGAAGGAAACCGCGTCTGGTCCGAGCCGGGACAGCTTTTGTTTGGCCCTTTCCTCGTTCAACTTGCGATGAATCCCGAGGCCAAGCTCCACCAGCATATCCAGGTCGTCCAGTCGTGCCGACACCGAGGGCCCTTTGAACTCCAGAACATTCCAGAGGGTCAAGAGTCGCCACAGGCCCCGGAACGGCAAAGCTTTGACAGAGGTTCGCCGCACGAGGACCAGGTCGGCCTGGCGCGGCATATCGCCTACCGGAACATTGGTCTGGATTTCGTAGAATCCTTCCAGCACCGACCGCAACAACTTGGCGAACAGGGGATGCCATTGCATGGAAGTTATCTTTTCCACCGGCTCTGCACGATGCCGACGGCGCCGATCTCGATGCGCAGCGGATCGCGGCGCAACTCCGGCACCAAGTGGAACTTGTCCACCGCGGCGGCGGCCTGGATGTCCTCATCATAGCCGAGGCGGCGGAGGTTGGCCCCGCCCGCGCCGACTTCCAGGGCGCCGAGCAGAATCCGGCCGTGGTTCTCGAAGCAGTCCCAGGCCAGGCGGGCGCCGTCGTTGAGCCGCACTTCCATTTCCTCCGACAGGTAATCGACCAGGGCGCCGGCCAAGAGCGTATCTTCGAGAGAAATTTCGCCGGCCGTTCCGGCACACACGATATGAACAGGACGCGGATCGCGGCAAATTTGTTCGCACACGGCGCTGTAATTGACGAAGCCGGCGACCAGCACGCGCTCGGCTTCGCCGGCCCGCAGCAAGGCGCGGGTACCGTTGGTCGTGGTCAGCACCAGCGTGGTGCCCTTGCAGTTTTTGGCGGTGTATTCGCGCGGCGAATTGCCCAGGTCGAATCCGGGCAAGGCCACGCCGTCGCGCTCGCCCCCCAGAAGGACGCGGCCGGCACGCATGCTGTCCGCCAGAGCCCGCGCCTCGTCCACTTCCAGGCACGGCCGCACGTCGCTGCACCCCGCCGCCAGGGCGTGAATGATGGTCGTGCCGGCGCGGAGAACGTCGATGACGACGGCGATGCTTCCCGCCAGCCGCCCGGCGGGGGCCAATTCCGGCAGCAGATGTACCTGGACCTCTCTTTCCGGGGCTGCGGGTTTTCCTTCCATAACCCCATCTCCCAGGAGTGAAACCGCTGCCCAATCATACGTAACAGGCCGGATTCCGAACAGGGAAAATAACCAAACGGCGAAGGCGATATCTCCTCTTTCCGAATTGACATTGAGCCCGGTTTCAGGAAGTATTAATCTGACAGTATGAACAGCACCACAACGACAAACTGGCTTTTTCTTGAGCCCCGGCCGAAGTCGGCTTACCGGCAATTGTTTGTTCGGGGAACACGCATTCGGGCCGAAGTTCTCTACGGCCTGTATGTGAGTGCCGAAGAGCCGTTGGCCCCGGCGGAAATTGCCCAGGAGTACAGCTTGCCGTTAGAAGCTGTCCATGAGGCAATCGCTTATTGCCAAACCAACCCGCCGGAAATCGAGGAAGATTTTCGCCGCGAAGAAGCCCTTATGGAAGCCACGGGCATGAACGACAAAAACTACAAGTACCATCCCACACCCCTGTCCATTCCCAGCGAACAGCGAGCCCAGATCCTAGGTTCATGAGACTGTACCTGGACGACGACCTGGCTTCCCCGTTGCTAGCCAAGCTGCTTCGCGCCGCCGGCCACGACGTGCAGTTGCCGGCCGACGTGGCAATGGCGGGGAAGGACGACGCTGTGCACCTGGCCCACGCGGTCCGTCAACAACGGGTCTTTCTCAGCCGAAACTACAGCGATTTTCAGAACTTGCACGACCTCGTGGTTGCCGTGCAAGGTCATCATCCCGGAATCCTGGTCGTTCGCCGGGACAACGACCCGCGGCGCAACCTCACCCGCGCTGACATCATCCGGGCCATCGCAAAGCTGGTGGCAGCCGGTAGTCCGATTGCCGACCAATACATCATCTTGAACCACTGGCGTTAATCGGTCCTGGCCCGGATTTTTCACCGGGACAGTGAAATTGAGAATTGAGGATCGAGAATAGCAGGAGGATGGAGAAGAGAGGATAGAGGATGGAGGTTAGAGAGGGGAGAGAATTGCCAATTGCCAATTAACAATTGCCAAATGCCAATTGCCCAATTCTTTCCCTTTCTTCCCAATTTGCAATTGGCAATTGGTAATTGGCAATTGGCAATTCCTTCCTCCCGCAGTTCCGGTTGTCCGCCGCGCAAAAATCGGTATGCTTGTGAAACCACCTGGGACACGACATCACGACGAGGCCGAGGCATGCGCTACTGGACGGAGTGCCGCGAGTTTTTCAGGCAGTTTCGCGGTCAGTATTTCACGACCGGCTCGATCCTGCCCAGTAGCCGGGCGTTGGCGCGGGCTCTGGCGGCGCCGCTGCGGCGCAGCCGGCCGCCACGGACCATCCTGGAAGTCGGTCCCGGCACCGGCGCCGTGACCGCGGAAATCTTGCGTCTGTTGCGGCCGGGCGATCAGTTGGACATCGTCGAGATCAACGCCCACTTTGTCGCGTTGCTCGAACGGCGGTTCGCCCAGGAGCCGCTGTTTCAGCGGCGGCGGCAGCAGGTTCGCTTGATGCACCTGCCGCTGCAAGAGGTTGCCGGCGAGGCCCGCTACGATTTCATGATCTCGGGCCTGCCGCTCAATAACTTTCCGGTCGCCCTGGTGCGCGACATTTTCGCCTGTTACCAGCGGCTATTGAAACCGGACGGCATCTTGTCGTATTTCGAGTACCTGTGGATTCGGCCGGTGAAGAAAATGTTCGTGGGCCCCAAGGTTCGCCGTCGCCTGCACGTCTTGACGCGCTTGCTCGAGCGGCGCATCCGGGCCTATCAGGTAGGAGAAGAGCGCGTCTTTTTCAACGTGCCGCCGGCCGTCGCCCGGCATTTTCGCTTTGGCTAGTAGGTCAGGCTTTCCAGCCTGACACAGATAAAAGGAGTCAGCCTGGAAAGGCTGACCTACCTTGTGGCAACGCTCCTTGCTTGCGTTTCGCGTTCGCTGGATGCCCTGCGAGCGCGTAACGCCAAGCGGGAAACCCATCACCTGGAACGGAGGGAATCGTTCATGTCCACGCGCATGGTTTGCGCCGCGGTGTTGTTCGCCAGCCTATTTTTGTTCAGGCCGATTCCGGCTGCGGGCCAAAAACCTGCCGACCTGCCGCTCGATCTAACCGGCACATGCGAGAAGGCGCCGGCGAATTTGGCTATCGAGATCGATTTTGCCATGCCGACCTTCCCATTGGGAAGGAGAGAAAGCCGGATCCAATTGCAACGGATCGAAAGCGCCAGAGAAATTTGCCCCTGTCTCGATTTGTTCGTGCCGCCCCTTTGGTCCCTGGCGGCCCGGGTGGGCCAGGCGATCTGGATTAACGCGGGCAAGAGTGATCCTCAGCAGGAAGTCGAGAAAGGATTGCCCGACGGGACTTTAGGTGCGGGAGTGGGCACGGTTACCGGCACCGCAAAACAAAAACCCGAAGAATGCGACGATGCCGCCTGCGACACGCACTGGCTGGCCCAAGCCCGCTTCCTGTACGAGATCGCCGAGAAGTGCCGCCAACAGGGCGACCTGGCCCTGGCCAAGACCTGCTACAAGGAAGTCCAGCTTTTGTGTCCGGACTCCAGCTATGCCCGCCAGGCCCGGCACCGGCTGATTCAACTGGAAAAGCCGGCTTGGAAGGACATCCTGCCGCGCTTGGACGGAACCTGTCCCCACCGCCCGGTGCGGGAACAAAGTCCGCAAAGCGAACGCCGCCACCCCACGCCCCGGAAACCGCGGGTCCGTAGCAGGCACACTCCGTGTGCCGGAGCGAACGGCCCACGGAATGCGCCGGCTACTTGCCAGGTGCAACTGGACGTGCTCCTGGCTCGCGTCAAGGGTGCGGAAATCCGCAACCGCACCTTCAATTTCCTGGATAAAGAAACCAACCATTTGGCCGGCGGCAACTTGCCCTGCCGCGTCTTCACCGCCGACGGCAACCGTGATTTTATCGGTTCCATCGAAGCCCTGCGCAACAAAGGCCTGGCCAAGTTGATGGCCCACCCCAGCGTTACCACGCTGAGCGGGCGGCCCGCCTCCGTCAGTTCCGGCGTCGAGGTCCCCGTCCTGACCACCTCCGGCACCGGCGGACCAACGATCCAGTACAAGCTATTCGGAACGCAGGTCTATTTCCTGCCCATCGTCTTGCGTAAGGGCAAGATTTACTTGGAAGTGCGGCCCGAGGTCAGCACGCGCAATACTGCTCTGGACGTAAATACCGACGGTCAGGTAATTCCCGGCTTCGACAGCCGCAGCGCCCAGGTGACAGTCATGCTGGAAGACGGCCAGACCTTGGCCATCGGCGGCTTTAGCCAACATTCGGTCCACGCCACCACGTCCAAGGTCCCGGTGCTGGGCGATTTGCCCATCCTGGGCCCCGTCTTCCGAACCACCAACTACAGCCAAAGCCACGAAGAATTGTTGATTCTCGTCACGGCGCGGCTGGTTGATGCGAGGGCTGGCTGTCAGGTGCCGAAAAGTCGCAATGCTTTCCGCAGCCTGGCGGCCGACCGGTTCGAGGACTGGACTATCGGGGCGGGAACCATTTCCCCGTGTCCTCAAGAGCAATCCTTGGCCGATTGGTGGCAAGAGCGCTTCCTGCAGGCCGCCGAAGAAATTCGGGATTACCGTTGTCCGCCAGAACTGAATCTGCCTCTTCGCGCCAGCAGCTTCGATTTCTCCATTCCGCCCTGTAGCTATCCAGGTTACTATTCAGTTTCGACCGAGGTCGAATGGATGGAAAGCTTCC
>CAZFGM010000196.1:0-11041 GCA_964518515.1 uncultured Alcaligenaceae bacterium
CCACCGGATCGTCCTCGGTCAACACACCGGCTTCGATCATGCGGTGGTATTGCTTGACCGTCAGACGGTGAATTGGTTCGGGTGGTCCTTTGGCAATCAGGCTCATGTTTTCCCCACCTCGTCAATCCAAGGAAGACCCATTGCCGGTGCCGTGTGCACCTTCCAAAAAACTCGCCACCGCTACCGAGCGCGCCTTGGCCAGGCGTTTCCGTTGGCGCTTGATGCGCTCAATGGCACGAAGAGTTTCGGCCTCCAGATACATCTCGCCGCAATTCGGGCAATCGGTCACCGGGACATTTTCGATCACGAGCAGATTCCCTCCCTGACCGTAGGTGCGCGTGATGGTCCGCCGTCCCGCCCCACGTTTGCCACATACATCACAGATCAGTGCTCGGCTCATATGCGACACACCGTGTTCCCATTTGTCAATTTTATCGTGGATTGCAGCGAACAATAATGGCGGGGAACGGGCCCGGCGCCTTTTCCTTGAGCCAAACGAATCGTCTTCTTTTCCCGTCTACGAGGATTTTCTTTCTCCGAAACTCCACAATGACCAACGGCTCATCCGTGCTTGTCGAAATCTGTTGATCGTGGTTGGCTTGTTCCTTGACAAGCAATGCCTTTAACGAAGCCGGGGAAATTTTTTCATAGCGAATAGCGCAGCGCTCTGGAGTGAACTTGGGCTCGAACACGAGCCGGTCGGTTTTCGCAAGGACTTCCAGGCAACGGCGTTTCAATCGCGGCCAGGCTTTTTCGCCGTTTTTACCGTCGGCGAGAAGTCTTTCGACTTCCTTCCAGAGGTAAGTCTCGAATGGCTCGTCGATTCCTAACTTCTGTTTGAGGTCTTCATGGCTTATCACTTGGCCCCTTTTTTCCTGCCGGCGCACCCTTTTGAGCGCTTCGATAAAAGCCGGATCGCGCTCGCGCTCGTACCATTCCAGATCGTCATCGTCGAATTCGCTCAACAAGGCCACGGCATGACCTTTTTGAGTGATGACGATTTCCTCCTTGGGGATCCGCTTCAGAAGGTTCCCTAGCTTCAAATTCTTTGACAGTTCAACCTGTTTCATGGGCATCACCCTTCGGCGTTTCGGTTTGGCCCTTTTCGAAAACCCTGACGACGGTCACCTCTTTTTTCTCCTCGTCTACATCGTAATATACCCGATACTCGCCAACCCGCAGGCGGTATTCACACCAGAAAGGCTGCTTCATTTTCTTGATCCTGGTTTTGCTTTCCTTTGTCGGCTCGGTCTCCAAATGCTTCTCGATGGCATCGAAGATGAGTCGCTGGTCATAAGTTCTCAGCGAATCCAGATCTTCCTCTGCCAGTTTCCTGTAGAAAATCTTGAAATTTTCACCGGCCATTAGCCTACCCCACCATCACCGTCTCCCGGCTCCCCTCCACGACCCGCTCAAACTCCTCCAGCGACGGCTTGATGACCACCGGTTTTTCCAACAGCCCATTGACCGCGTCCTGTGTTTTCAGACCATTGCCGGTGATGCAGACGACAATCTCCTCATCGCGTGGGATGCGGCCCTGTTCGATCAGCTTCCTGGCGACGGCCAGGGTGACGCCGCCGGCGGTTTCGGCCCAGATGCCCTCCGTTTTCGCCAAAAGATACATGGCTTCGGCGATTTCCGCATCGCTGACGTCCTCGCCCCAGCCGGCCGAGTCGCGCATGACCTTGCAGGCGAAGTAGCCGTCAGCCGGGTCGCCGATGGCCAGCGATTTGGCGATGGTGTTGGGCTTCTTCACCGGGCGGTGGCTTTCCAGGCCGTTCTTGAGGGCATGGGTGATCGGGTTGCAGCCGGTGGGCTGGGCGCCGTAAATCTTGCAGGCGGGATCGGCGATGAGGCCGACCTTGTGCAGCTCGTGGAAGGCTTTGTGGATTTTGCCGATCAGGCTGCCGCCGGCCATGGGCACGACGACGTGCCGCGGCGTTCGCCAGCCGAGCTGCTCGGCGATCTCGTAGCCAACCGTTTTCGAGCCTTCCGCATAGAACGGCCGCAGGTTGATGTTGACGAAGCCCCAGCCGTACTTGAAGGCGACCTGGGTGCACAGGCGGTTGACCTGGTCGTAAGTGCCGTGGACGCCGATGACGTGGGCGCCGTAGATCGAGGTGCCGATGATCTTGGTGGTTTCCAGGTCGGCGGGGATGAAGATGTAGCTTTCCAGTCCGGCGGCGGCGGCGTTGGCGGCGACGCTGTTGGCCAGGTTGCCGGTCGAGGCGCAGCCGACGGTCTGGAAGCCGAACTCGCGGGCCTTGGACAGGGCCACCGATACCACGCGGTCCTTGAAGGACAGGGTCGGGTAATTGACGGCATCGTTCTTGATCCACAGGTTTTCCACGCCCAGCTCGGCGGCCAGACGATTGGCCTTGACCAGGGGCGTGCCGCCGACCAGGGGGCCCACGGTGGGCGCGCCGTCGATGGGCAAAAGCTCGCGGTAGCGCCACATGTTCATGGGCCGCCGCTCGATCTTGGCCCGGTTCAGGGCCGCGGCGATGGCCGGGTAAGCGTAATCGATTTCGAGGGGACCGAAGTCCTCGGTGCAGAAATTGAGGGGTTCCTTGGCGTACGTCTTGCCGCACAGGCGGCACTTCAAACCACGAACGAAGTCTGTCATGGGAGCGGGTCCTTTTTTTTTCCAGGCGAGCGGGAAGCGTCAGTCCTGATGGAAAATCCAGGGAAACGCAGGGGACAAACCCCCGCTCGCCGTTTTTCTTTTTGGGTGGAATATCCAGCAGATGGGAGAGGCAAGAAAAAAGCCTCTTCCGGATTGTAGAGAAGAAGAGGCGCCCTAGCGCGATCTTATCTCTCCCGGCCGGACCGGGTAGGAGTTAGCACCAGCATCGCCCTTGAGGAGCGACCGGTTGCTGTGGCTTCATCGGGCCTATCCCTCAGCCACTCTGGATAAGATTCCAGCCAAATTATCAGGGCAATTCTAAATGACAGCAGCGGACATAGCAACGGATTTTTTGGGGAATTTCGCAAAAAGGTCGTGGTACGGGTCGGCGTGCCTAGTGAGGCCCGGCCAGGCACTACACCGGAGGGGGGGCTTTCGCCCTCCCTCTCAAAAAGCTCGTGGAAACCGGGATTGGATATTCTTGATGTGATTCCGCGGCAGCAGGCGGTTGTAGCCGCATTCGCCAGAATGCGGGCCAACCGAAACCAACCCGCATTCTGGCGAATGCGGCTACAGCAGATTCAGGCCCAGTCATTTAGGTGTGGATGCGTGACAAGGAATCCACTCAAGAAAAACAAGCCCACGGACCGGAATCCGTGGGCTTTGGATTGTCTTTCTTATTATTTCGCGAAAATCGCGCGGGAGCACAATTTACCGAATCACCGGCCCCGGATTGGGCAGGGGTGGAACGGTAATGCGCGGCGGCAGCGGTTGCGGGTTCAGCAACACGTTGTCCAGCCGGTTGCCTGGGCCGGGTTGCGACGCCGTGGTGGCCTTGGCCTTGGCCTTAGCTTTGGCCAAGTTCGCGACCGAGGATTTGTGCGTCCGCTTGATCAGGGTCACGACCACGCGGCCGTTCTGCACCTGGCTGTGCATTTCCGTGTAGCCCAAACGCCGCAAAGGCTGCATGAGCGGGCTGACCTTGCCGAGGGGGATATTGACTTCCTTGGATAGCTTGCTGTTGGCGAAATTCAGGCCCCACTGCATGATTTTCTGGACATTCTGGGGCCCCACCACGGCGATGGCGGCTCCCACCAACACGTTCTTGGTGTGGAGCTGGAGCCAGGTGATCTGACCGCCGATCCAGGTTACCTTGGGATCGGCACTGGTGCTGGGAAGGGTGACCACCATGCGCACGGCGGCGTTGAAGCGCACTTCCATGGTGGGGTCGGCCCAGCTGCCCAGCGGACCCGGCAAGGTCGAGGTGAAACGCAGGTAGGTGCCGTTCAAGGTGAAGGTCATCAACATTTCGTTTCCGCCGCGGGGCTCCAGACGGAGTTGGCCGGTCCGGGCCAGGTTGAGGGAAATCCGGTAGAAGGTGAAGCCCCTGGCGAAGCGATCGCCCCGGCCCAGTTCCTGCACGATTTTCCATTCCAGATCCGGGCGAATTTTCGCCCAGGCCCTGTCCACCGCCCGAGAAAAGAAGGCCGAGTCCTGCCAGACTTGACTGGGGGACTGCGCCTTGCCGTTGTTCACTTCCTGTTTGAAAATGGCCAGGCCGTTGGCGGAGGCGGTCAGGGGAAGAAACCCGACGGCGGCAACGGCGGCCAGAAAATACGGCCGCGAAGAAACAAACTTCATGGCTTACTCCTGTGCGTGATATGAAAGGTGACGATTGGGCCAAGCACATGGCCCTGTCGGCTGGGAACGAGGACGAATCGCCCGGCTTGCATTTTTTTTCGAAAAAGAAACGGAAGTGATTGAAATCAAAGGAGGTTGAGGAAAATGTTGAAAAAAGAGCCGTGCGCGAAAAGTGTCATCAAAGCAGCATTTCCGTCGTCCAATTGAAAACCATTTTTCGTTTAGCGGGGAGCCGAAGGCGACTGCGGAAAGGATTCACCCCTGCGGCTCCCCGCTAAACCTATTTCGGTGCAAAGCCTATGGGCCGGGCAAGGAAAGGAGCCAAGGAAGTGTTGTATTTTTTTGGTTTACGAGCCGAAAAGCTCCCTGGTGCGGGCCACGTCTTTTACCAACTGCTGAACCAAATCCTCCACACCAGCGAACGGCCGCGTATCGCGCAAGCGCTCGATAAAATCCAGCGTCAGGACCTGGCCATACAGATCCCCCTGGAAGCCGATCAGGTGCACCTCGACTTTCCGTGTCTGTTCGCCGAAGGTGGGATTGGGACCGAGGTTGGCGGCTCCGGGGTAGGTTTTGCCCTGGTAGGTCACGCGCACGGCGTAGACGCCGTCGCCCGGAACCAGGGTGGCAATGGCTTCCAGGTTGGCGGTGGGAAAGCCGAGCTTTTGGCCGCGGCGCTGGCCCTGGCCGACCGTGCCGGTGATCTGATAGGGCCGGCCGAGAAGTTGGGCGGCGGCTTGCACCTGGCCCTGCACCAACTCCCGCCGCACCCGGCTGCTGGAAATGGCCAGCCCTTCCCATTCCTGGGAAGGAACCAAAACCACCTGGACCTGGGCCGGGGCGGCCAGGGCTTGCAGGGTGGCCACCGTACCCTGGCGATCGCGGCCGAAGCAAAAGTTCAATCCCTCCACGATGGTCCGCGCGTCCAGCCGTTGCCGCAGGACCTGGTCGAAGAATTCGCCGGCGGTCAAATGCAAAAGGGCCGCCGACGTGGGCAACACGATCACCTGATCGGCGCCGTAGCGGTGGAACAATTCGGCCCGCTGGCCGATGGTGGTCAAGACCGGTTGAAACTGCTCGGGACGGAGGATTTGCAAGGGATGCGGATCAAAGGTGAGGACAACAGCCGGTCCCCCCTGGGCCTGGCGTTTGAGCTGGGCCAGAATAGCCTGATGGCCCCGGTGGACGCCGTCGAAATTGCCCACGCTCACGGCGCCGCCCCGGCAGGCCGCAGGCAACGGGTCGTTCCAAGCTAAGGTCCACACCGCCATGACGTACCAAGGAAAAATCCGAAATCCCTCCTCCGAGCCGGAAGCGTCAGCGACGGTCTGTATGGGCCGTCGCTGACGCTTCCGGCTCGGGGGCTACCGAATTTCGGATTTCTTTCTTTATCCCGCCGCCGCTTTCAGGGCCTCCAGGGCCTTGTCGTAATTGGGGTGCTGGGCCACTTCCGGCACGTATTCGCAATAGGTGATCTTGCCGCTTTTGTCCACGACAAAGATCGCCCGCGACAGGAGCGGAATCGGCAAGCCTTCAATCAACACGCCGTAGCTCTTGCCGAAGGACTGGTTGTGCACGTCGGACAGCGTTTGCATGTTGGTCACGCTTTCCGCCGAGCAAAAGCGTTTCTGGGCGAAGGGCTGATCCAGACTGACGGTAAAGGCGGCGACTTTGTCCTTCAGGCCGGCCAGGGCCGTCTCGAATTTCTTGGTTTGCTCGCTGCACACGGGCGTGTCGAGCGAGGGGACGACGCTGAACAGCCGGGTCTTGGCCGGCGTCTTGGCCAGGCCCATCACTTCCAGGCCGCTGGTGACGCAGGCGAAATCCGGAGCGGCGTCGCCGGCCTTGAGTTGCGGGCCGAGCAAGGCCAGCGGTTTGCCTTTGAACGTCACGGCATTGGCGCGTTTTTGCATGGCATAGCCTCCTGGTGGTTAATTTCCTTTGGGTAGGATCAGGGTATGAACCAGCAAGAGAAAGTCAAAGGGGACACTTCGCCGATGGGACCCGGAGTTCTTGCGGCCGCGGGGAGCGGGTTTTCCGAGCCGGATGCGTGAGCGCGACGGCGGGACAGTTCTCCCGTCGCTCACGCTTCCGGCTCGGACAGAGTGCCAGTTTTAATAGAGGTGAAGGCGCCGCCGCGGGCGCTGGGCCAGCAGGGGTGGGAACAACTGGCCGCCGAACCAGCCGCCGGCCAACGTCAGGCACAGGATGCTGGCCACCGTAAACACCGTGGTTTCCAGGACGAACTGGGGACTGTTGAGGTGGATGCCCAGGAGGACGGCCCCGGCGCCCAGGCCGACGCACAGTCCTTGTTTCAGGCCGTTGGCGGTGGTGGCGCCGGCCAGGCCGGCCCCGCATAGCGTGGCCAGGGCCGTGATTTCCCAGCTCACCAGCTGGGCCTGCAAGTGCGAGCGGATGGTCAAGGCCCCCTGGCTGGCTTCCAGGACAAATTGCAAGATGCCTTGTGACCAGATCGACCCGCCGACCACCAGGGCACAGCCGGCCAGGACACGCACCCAGGCAATCGGTCCGGCAAACGCCCGCCACTGCGAACGGGAACGGGTCGGCGGCGGCGGCGTCTTATTCGAGGCCAGGCTCACCGTCGGCAACGGTTTCCAGATACACGTCCCGATCAGTCCGCCCAGGCCGCCCAGGGCCAGGTGCAAGAGCGGCTGGCCGTACAGGGCGATGGGTGTCAGGGATTCCCCCTGCCCGTGTCCAACGGCCAGGAAAATCAGACCGTTGATAATACCGAGCACGCAGCCATACACCAGACCGCGTGCCTGTCCGGCCCCGGCGATGGCGCCGCCCACCAGCAGGCTCAGCCCTTGAAGGGCGTGCCACAGGACCAGGCCAAAAAGGGTGGACCACACGGTCTGGCCGGCGCTGTCGTCACCGGCCATGAGGCCGGCGGTGGCCAACAGGCGCAGGCCGTGGGCCAAGCCCTGAGCCAACAGCAAACCCACCACCAGCCGGCCCCAGGGGGTTTGTTGCCATTGACTGTCGCTTTCCACCGCAGAACTTGGCCCGAGGTTGGCCTGGTACAATAGCCGCACGTTGCAAGTGGGACACATTAAATGCTGGTCAAACGCTCCGCTGCACTGCGGACATACCATTGCCATGACCGGTTCCCCGTTCGCTAAGCCGAAGTATGAAGGACGGGCGCTTGCGGCAAGTATAGGTCATTTTTGGACCCGAGGTGAAAATTCAGGATGGGCGCAGCGAATTCCCGGTGGGGTTTGACTTTTCGACCCGGATAGAAGGCGGCTCAACGCCGCGCGGTTTGTGGACATTCCCAAAACAATCACGAATGCCCGAAAGA
Organism: uncultured Alcaligenaceae bacterium; assembly: GCA_964518515.1. Classification (GTDB taxonomy): domain Bacteria; phylum Planctomycetota; class Planctomycetia; order Gemmatales; family Gemmataceae; genus CAZFGM01. The sequence continues at coordinate 7,590 of CAZFGM010000196.1, forward strand.
ACGAAAACCCGAAATCAACCACGGATTTCGTGCTTTCGTTCTTTCGGGCTTTCGTGATTCTCGGAATCTGCCTCGTCATGCCGCCGAAGGTGCGGCCTGGGCCTTTTTCCGCCAGCGGCCCACCACCTTGTAACCGCCCCACAAGATCAGCGCCCACGGCAGGGCCACGCTCAGGCCGAGTATGATGAACATCAAGCTCCAGGACAGGAGTTTGAAACTGTAAAACAGGCTGGTGCGGATTTGCGGCCACAGGCCCTCGTCGCGGGGCACGATCGGCCCGGCGCTGGAGAGCTTCACCTCGATGTGGGCGGTGGCCAGGTCGCCGTCGGGGACGTGCGGGTTGCGCTCGACGTGTTGCAGCCGCACGGCGCCGGCCGCCTTGATCTTGCGCACCAGATCGTCCTTGGCGGACAGCGGCACGTCCGCCAGCACCACGCCGACCACCTGGCCGCTGGGCTCCTGCTTGAGCTGGGCGGCGGCGTCCACGCCGTCCCGGCCGCGCACCAGCTCCACCAGGTCGGCCAGCGCCCGGTCCACGTCCTTGACGGCGATGCTCAGCGACACGGTTTCCCGCGGCTGGATGCTGGCCACGTTGAGGAGCATCAGGCGGTAGCCGACCTTGCGGTCGGTCACGATTTCGCCGGCCTTGGGCTGGGCCTGAGCAGCGCTGCGCGTCAGCACCGGACCGACTTCCTTGAGCACCTTGTCGATGGCATTCTGGTCTTTCGTGCGGATGTCGAAGTCCAGGTGGGCGGTGATGTGCAGCTTGTCTTTTTCGTGGAGTTTTCCGTCCAGGACCTTGCCGTTGACGGCGGCGACGGCTTTCTTGAGCGCGTGAAACCCGCTCGGGACGTCGCGCGTAACAATGTGCAGCGTCAAGGTTTCGCGCGGCTGGATGTTGGCCACGTTGTACAGCACGATCTGGAACTGCACGTCGCTGGTTCGCGGCTTGAGGTCTGCCGGCCGGCCGGTGCCTCCCTCGGCCTGCTGCAAGCGCACGACCTCGTGATGGGCGACGTGGCCCAGTTTCGGCAAGCTTTTGCGCAGCTCGCCCGCCGGCGCGGGCGCCGCCTCAAAGTGCAGGTGGGCCTCACGCTGGCCGTCCGGAGACAGCTTGAGCTCCGACCGCGTCACGCGCCCCTTGGCCTTGTCCACCGCCTCCAGGGCAGTCTCCTGGGCCTCTACGACGTCCTCGACTTCGATGCGCATCTCGATGCGCTCGGTCACAACCAGCGCCGACGGGGCCTGAATCTCCTTTTCATACAGGTTGATGGTCAGCGTGCTCAGGGCCACCAGGTTGTTGTAAAAGCGGATTTCGCCTTCCATCTCCTCGATCTTGGTGCGCCAGACGCCCAGCTCGCGCTCGGCGGCGATCAGGTCCTTGATCTCGCCCTTGGCCCCCTTGATGATGGCGAGCAAGCGTTCTTCCATGGCCCGGGCGGCGCGGAGCCGGCTTTCCACGTCGGTGTAGTGCTTGGTGACATCCTGGCTGCCGAGGCGCTGGCTTTTTAATTCGCCGGCCTTGCCCAGATCGCGGCGCAGGTCGAGCATAAACTGGTCGAGGCTTTCCGGCGGCACGCGCACGACCACCGCGCCGCGGACCTTGCCGTTGGGCAGCTTCTCTTTGTTGACGGTGATAACCAAGCCGGTCTGGGTGGCCTTGACCAGGCGGTTGATGGCGGCCTCGGCCGCGTCGAACGACTCGATCTCGAACTCGACCTCCCCGGTCCGGATGATCTTCCGCTGGCCCGGAGCGGGAACGGGATCGTCCGGTTTTTTCTGGTCGTTCCCAGGGGGTTGTTTTTGTTTGCCGTCTTCCTTTTGTTTTGCCTCCTGGGAGCTTTTACTTCCGGGTTGCTTCTCTTTTTCCGGGCCCAGCTTGGCGACCACGACCGGGTTGTAATACCCTGGCGATTTATTTGACGGTGGGGTTTCCGTTGGCCTGATTCGAATGTTGAATAATTCATCCGGGTTAATTCTTTCTTTGAGGGCGTTGGCTAGGGTTTGATCGACACCCATGGAGCCATTCATATTCACTTTATCCCTTCCCGATTCGGCAAGGGTTTGAGTTTGTTTTCCTCCGATAATCCCCCCCGTGATTGAGGTGTGGACCCGAGACGGCGCTCTGACAATCAGGGCAAGAGCGGGAGGGTAAAAAGTGAGTTCATTTTCTTGGTTTTTCTCTTTTTTAGAGGATTTCCCCTCAACCTGTTCCAAGTAAGGAAGGAGGTGGTACTGGAGAGTCCCATTAGTAGGGGGAAGCTTCATGCTGTCACTGCTATCAAACACAAAGAGTAGTTTCGCTTTATCCTCATGTACAAGCATGGTACCGCCTACCATGTCAACGCCGAACTTGAAACCATCCGATCCCTGCTTCGTTCCTGGAAACGGCAGGTTTCCTCTGACCGCCAAGCCATGCACGACGGCCCCTAGGACGCCCAGGAACACAAGCGCGGCCAGCGCGGCCGCGTACCGCCCCACCACCAACCAGCGCGACCGGCGCGGCGACGGCGCGGCCCGCAGGGACTGAATCACTCGGTTTTCCCAGCCCGCCTCGGGCCGCACCTCGGCGAAAAGGTCGTCCAGCCCCTTATCAACCGCGCCCCATTCCGCCAGGGCCTTGGCGCAAGCGGCACAACCGGCCGCATGCCGCTCCAGCCGTCCGCGCTCGTCACCCGTCAGGCCTCCGGCGAGAAAGCCAACCAGGTTTTCTTGGGCCCAGGCATGGTCGGACATGTTAATCTCCTTCGGGCGCGCGGGGAGGAAAATCCTCCCCCAGCACCTTGTGCAATTCCGCGCGCAGCAATTTCAGGCCGCGATGCAGCAGCCCCCGCAGCGACCCGTTCGATAATCCCATTTGCATTTGCATCGTTTCGTAATCCGCCCCGGTGAGGTAGCGCAGCGTCAACGGCAGACGATATTCCTCGGGCAGGGTTCGCAGGACGGCCAGGACTTGCTGGCGCAGCTCCTCTCGCTCGACCTGTTCCTCGGGCCGGGGCGCCGCCGGGGGCAACCGCGCGGCCCGCTGGTCCGGATCGGGGGCACGTTTTTTCCGCAGGTCCCGGCGGGCCGCGTCGATGGCCGTATTCTGGGCGATCCGCAGCAACCAGGCCCGGAACTTGGCCGGTTCGGTAAGCTGGTCCAAGGAACGAAAGGCCGTGAGAAGCGTCTCTTGCAGCAAATCCTCAGCCTGGTGCGTATCTCCCGTTTCCAGGTAGAGACGAGCGAAGAGCAGACGGGACGTGCGGCGCACCAGTTCCTCAAACGCGGCGCGATCTCCCCGTTGAGCGCTGCGGACCAGGTTTTCTTCGGATTCGATCATTGGTCTGCCGGTAATTAAGACGACCACTGCCGACAAGGCGCGCGCGAGGGAATTTTTTTTGCTGGTTTATTCCTGTCCTGCACTTTCTGAAAAAAACCTTAGTTCCCCCTTTCGAGGGTGAAATTGATCT
>CAZFGM010000197.1:0-10986 GCA_964518515.1 uncultured Alcaligenaceae bacterium
GGCTCACCTTGTTCTGGATGGCGAGCAAATCGTTGTTGCGGCGGCGTTTGACCTCCTCGGGCAAATCGTCGGCATACAGCTCGTACCCCTTGGTGCCGGGCCGCGGGCTGTACTTGAAGATGAAGCTGTTCTTGAAGCTGGCTTCCCGCACCAGGTCGCAAGAACGCTGAAACGATTCCTCGGTCTCGCCGGAAAAGCCGACGATAAAGTCGCTGCTGATGGCCACGCCGGGCACTTTTTCCCGGCAGCGGGCCAGCATGTCGCGGTAGAATTCCACCGTGTACAGCCGCTTCATGCGCCGCAAGACTTCGTTGCAACCCGACTGGACCGGCACGTGCAAGTACGGGCAGACCTTGGGCAAGTCGCGCACCGCGTCCAATAGATCGTCCGTCATGTCCTTGGGAAAGTTGGTCACGAACTTGATGCGCTCGATCCCCAGCGTGTCGTGGATTCGGGCCAGAAGGTCCGACAGGTGAAACCGCCGCCCGTCGCCGAGGTCGTACTTGTAGCTGTTCACCGTCTGGCCGAGCAGGGTGACTTCCTTGCAGCCTTCGCCGGCCAGTTGCTGGACTTCGCGGGCGATGTGCTCGGGATGGCGGCTCTGCTCGGGGCCGCGCACGCTGGGCACGATGCAATAGGTGCAAAACTTGTCGCAGCCGATCATGATGCGCACGTAGGCCTGGAACGGCGTCGGCCGCATCGTCGGGTCGCGCATCGGGTCGAAGCTCTCGAAGCTTCTTTCCACGTCGTGGCGCGATTCGGTCCGGTCCAGGCTCAGGGCCATCTGCAGCCGGCCGGTGCGCTGGACTTCCTGGATCAGTTCCGGCAGCCGGGCCAGTTGTCCGGTGCCGCAGATGATATCGACGTGCGGCGCGCGCTTGCGGATCAGTTCTCGATCTTTCTGAGCCATGCAGCCAAGTACGCCGATAATTTTGTCCGGATGCCGGCGTTTGTGGCTCCGCAGCCGGCCCAGGGCGCTGTAAATCTTGTCTTCCGCGTGCTGCCGGACGCTGCAGGTGTTGAACAAAATGATGTCGGCGTCGGTGGCTTGATGGGTCAGCTCAAATCCCTGGCGGCGCAGCGTGCCGACGACGAGCTCGCTGTCGAGCACGTTCATCTGGCAGCCCACGGTTTCGAGGTAGAGTTTCTTTGCCATCTTACCCCGGGAATATCAAGGATTATCCGGCTTTGGGAATTGGGACCGTAAACGAGCAATCTCCGCTTCCATGAGCCGGAGTTTTTCTTCGGCCAGGCGACGGGCCTCGGCTTCGGCTCGTGCACTTTCCTCGGCCCGGTTTCGCGCTTCCGCCTCGGCTTGTGCCTTTTTCTCGGCCCGGATTCGCGCATCCGTTTCGGCTTGCGCCTTTTCCTCGGCCCGGTTTCGCGCATCCGCTTCGGCTTGTGCGTTTTCCTCCGCCAGGCTCCGGGCCCGCGCTTCCGCGTTGGCTTCATCAGGACGAGGATAGCGCCAGCCCGTGGCCGCCTCGACCACACGCAAACCCCCGTCTTCTTCCAGAATTACTCGAAATCCGAGCTGGCTGGTCACCCCACCATCGGCATCTTGCTCATCCTTCCAGGATCGATCCGGTTGCAGCCGTTTCAGCACGAGTCGCTCGCTGAGGTTCTCACCGGTGGGATCTGCCAGCAAATATTCGGGTATGCCGAGTAATGCATACACTTCCAGTTTCTTGTCCAGGTCTATGTCATCGGCGGTACCTCGGGAGAGCACTTCCCCTGTCAGCAAGGGGGAGGGACCATCTTTTCCAATGGTGTACGAAGTGATCTTCTCCGGTAAGGGGTTGCTGGTCTGGACCACCATGAGGTCCGGCGAAACATAGGGTTTGGACCCTGTCCTTCGATGTACCGGTCTTTTCTTATAATACAAGTTAAGATTGGCATACACCTTCAAGGTCGGTCGCTTTTCCCGAAAAAAGGCCCCCAACCCGGTGTGCAGGATTTCCGTGTAGTAGGTATGGAGATTGGTTTCGCCCATGTCGCCCAACTCTTCGTCTTCATAAAGAATGGGGATATTGTCAAGAAGAATCGGCAACCGTGGGGTTTCCAGGATTGCTGGATTATTCATGAGACCCTCCGGAAAAAGTTTGCCCTCGCAAGCGCCTTCCAGGCCCGGAATTAGATGTTAATCCAGTTATTCTACCAAATAGCAGGCCGGCTCGGAAAGCACAGAACCAAACGGGTCGCGTTTGGCAATCCCGATAACCACATGGCTCGAAGACTCGCCTCGAAATGGGCTTCCTACTAATGTCCAGCAGGAGATTCCGGGCCAAACCAATCCCCCCGTATTAAGGGATGGCCGCGCAAAAACTCGGCGGCGGACATGCGCCGCTTGCCGGCCGGCTGGAGTTCGACGATCTCGACCACACTTTGTTCACCCAGGCTCACTTCGCCAGCGGCCACACAGAGGGTTCCATTTACCGCAAGGACCGGGTCAACAAGTATCTCTCCGAATGGGGTATCGGGGCCACACTGGAATTGACAAGGTAATGCTCGGTGGACAATTACCCGCAAAGGAGTTTGGTTTCCTCGATGCAGAAACGTGTAGGCTGTCGGCCACGGGTTCATCGCTCGAATATGATTTCGCACCTGGAGAGCCTTTCGGTTCCAATCGATCAAGCCGTGTTCCTTGACCAGCTTGGGCGCCTTGCTGGCCTGGGTTTTATCTTGCGGAAGTGCCGTCGCCGTCCCGGCGGCGATTTGCTCCACCACCTCGAGGGCCAGCTTGCCGCCCAGCGGCGCCAGGCGGGCTTCCAGCTCTCCCGCGGTTTCTTCCGGGCCGATGTCGATGGCTTCCTGCGCGAGAATGCCGCCCGCATCAAGATGGATCGACATCTTGATAATCGTGACGCCTGTCCGCGTTTCCCCGTGATAAATGGCCCAGGCGACCGGTGCCGCCCCCCGATACTTGGGCAACAGCGAGGCGTGCACATTGATGCCGCCGTGCGTGGTGGCGGCCAGAACGTCTTTGGACAGAATCTGGCCGTAGGCGGCCACCACCAGTAAATCGGCAGCCCAAGCTTTCAGGGCATCCACGCCCTCCGGCGTATTGATGCTTTCCGGTTGGTAAACGGGAGCGCCGCGCTCGTGGGCCAAATCCTTCAGACCGCGCCGCGTCTGCCGCGTGGAACCCCGCTCTTTTCCGCTGGGCCGATCCGGTTGCGTCACCAGCCCGACCACCTCGTGGCGACTGCCGAGCAGTGCCGCAAAGGTCGGCTCGGCGAAACTGCCGGTGCCCATCATGACAAGTCGCATACGCGGGTAAATCCAAATAGAATTAAGGAAATCCGAAATCCGAATATCGAAATCCGAAACAAATTCGAATACCAAAACCCGAAATTCAAAAACCATACAATCAGTCGAGTTGTTTCGGGTTTCGATTTTTTGAATTTCGGATTTGTTTCGGATTTCGATATTCGGATTTCGGATTTTTAAACCTGCGTTTCCAACGACGCGAGGAACTTCTCGATTTCCACGTCGGCGGGAACTTCCCCCCGTTCCTGGGCCTGGCGAAATTCCTTCTCGAAATTCTTGACCGTTCCGCGACTGGTGAACCGGGCCAGCGTGCCCATCTTGTCAATGAATAACACGCCGTTCAAATGGTCGATTTCATGCTGCCAGGCGCGGGCCTCGATGTCATGGACCACCTTTTCCACGCGCTGGCCTTTGAGGTCGTACGCCTGGATTTTTACCGTCTTGGCCCGGCGAATTTTCTGGTACAACCCCGGGAAACTCAAACACCCTTCCTCGTCATCGACCGTCCCCTTGCGCTCCACGATCAGCGGGTTGAGAAAGACTTCTTCGCATTCCGGCTGGGCCGGATCGCCGGTAACGTTCATGACGAGCAGTTGAAAAGGCAAAGCGACCTGCGGAGCGGCCAGACCGAGGCCCTTGGCCCCGTACATGAGCTCCATCATCGCGCCGACGTGTAGGCGCAGCTTTTTATCGATCGACCGCACCGGCTTGGCCGGATGCCGCAGCGCCGGATGGGGATAGTGAACAATTTTCATCAGCCAGGGTCTCAAAACCGGGAAACCATTCCTTTGCATTATAGTAGATCGCCAAAACCGCGCACAGGCAACTCCGGGATTGTCCCGTGAACGGGCCTGGTTTTTCAGTCTCCCAGGGAAGATGCTAAAAACTCAAAACAAAAAGTGGAAAGTAGAAAGTGAATTGGTCGCTTTTCACTTTCTACTTTTCCACTTTCTACTTTCCACTTTTTACTTACCACTCACCACTCACCACTCCCCCAAACTACGGCATAGGCACATCCTTGAACTCGAAGCTCACGCTGGTGCGGATGCGATTGTGGCCGTAGTAGGACAAGCGCGCGGCGGGGCCGGATTCCGGGGTGGACGAATAGTAGAAATTGCCCTCGAACAGGCCTTCATTGCGGCGGTCGTTGCCGTAGTTGTAGTTCAAGTTCAAGGGCCGGCCGTCGGCGTCGGTCAGCTCGAAGGAGCGGGCGATTTCGCCGTCGTTGGGGTTTTTGCCGGGTTCCTGGGGATCCAGGCCGGTCAACAGGAAGCGGAAATTGCCGTTGCGTCCGCCTTGATTGTCCTGAACCTGCAAGATGATGAGGCTGAATTTGTCTTCGCCTTTGAAGACCTTGCCGCGGGACTTCAAGAAATCGTCGGCCGTGACCAGGGGCTGGCGCTTGGCCAGGATTTCGACGGGCAGGGTTCCCTTGAGAATTTTCAAGGTCGCCGACGGGCGCGTTGCGGGCCGCAGGCTGGTCTGCGTCGTCAGGGTCTGCAAGGTGTTTGGGTTGCCATAGTACGGAGAATAGTAATTGGTCTGCGTGGCGGCCTGGGTCACCAGGGATTGGCCGGCGTCGTCCACGGCTTCGGTGATTTGCGGCGGCGCGATGGACATGACCCGCACGTGCGGCTCCGACACGATATCGAAGCTGACGGTCAGGCTTTCATTGCGGCCGGGCAGGCCGACGGGTCCGCCCGGATTGCCGCTATTCAGGAAAGTCAGGTTGCGGTAATAATTCATGCCCGTCACGCGGAAGCGAAAGGCGGCGCTAACCGCGGTGGGAATGCGCGGCGCCTGGCCTTCGATCAGTTGCAGTTGAATCGTCTGAGCCGTGCGCGGGAAGTAGGACAAGTCGGCCGCCAGGCACAGCCGCTCCAGGGCTTCCCAGAAGGGCACGCGGTCCAGGTCCAGGGTGATCTTTTTTTGCTCGAGCACCTGCCGGCCCGGACCCTGCTGCGGCACCAATTCCAGCTTCATCCTCTTGCTGCGCTTGGACAATTCCTCGACCGCCTTGGGCACCGCCACGTCCTTAAGCTTCAGGCGGATCAACGTGGGGGCCTGCACGGCGGCGGTCTCAATGCGGTCGCGGATCTGGGCCACGCGGCGTTGAATTTCCACGTCCTTGCTCTTGCCGGCCTCGGCCAGGGCCTCCAGCACCACCGGCCCGGCCTCCACCAGGGCCTTGGTCGCCTTGTCGCGCACCTGGTAGGTGCCGTCCGCCAGGTCCTTGATCCACTGGGCGATCTGTTCCTTGGACGGCGGCGGCGGGTCCTGCAAAGCCGGCTTGGCCGGCTCTTCTTTCTTCTTGGGGTCTCCTCCGACCGAAGAATCCAGGCCGATGCCGATTCCCAGCGCCAGGGCGACCGCTCCCAATCCTTTGCTCCAATTCCACATGATTAACCTCCGAACGGGTTCGAGGAGGAAACACTCCAACCTTGGATGACACCATCCGACAAGATTTTTCACTTTAGCCCCGCGGGTAAGCGAATGTCAAATGAAAATACAAACTTGTGACATAGCTGATCGGGGCCGTCGAATCCGGCCGATACAGGTGATTTCATCTTTTCAACGGCCCAATCCCGACCGCAATAATTGATCTGTCCTACCCCCTTGCCAGAATCTCCGCAAAGCGGTTTATTGATTTCAGCGACGGCGACGGTCACTCACGGGGAGGTGGGCTCATGAAACGATTATTCTTGGCGGCATTGATGGGGCTGGTTCTGATCTGGGGCGGCTTCGCCCAAGGCGGCGACGGCAAGGGCACGGAGGTCACCCTGGACGGCATGAAATCGACCACGCCCGCGACCTGGAAAATGCAGAAGCCGGCGAGCAAGCTGCGGGCCTACCAGTTCCAGCTGCCGCGCGCCAAGGGCGATACCCAGGACGCCGAGCTGGCCGTCTTCTTTTTCGGGCCTGGCGGCGGCGGTTCGGTCGCCGACAACATCAAGCGCTGGAAGGGCCTGTTCCAGCCACCCAAGGACAAATCCATCGATGACGTGTCCCGGGTCGATACGTACAAGTTCGGCAACGTCGAGATCACCTATCTGGATATCCACGGCACTTACATGTTCCGCCCACCGTTCGATCCCAACGCCAAGGCCAAGCCGATGGCGGGTTTTCGCCGCTTCGGCGTGATCTTCGAAAGCGACAACGGTCCGTACTTTTTGACCGTGACCGGGCCGGCCAATACCCTGGCGAAGCACAAAGAGGATTTTGATGCCTGGCTTTATGGGTTCATCCGGAAGCAAACCATGGACGATTATTTCGTCCTGGCCGATCGCGCCTTCAAGGAGCGCAAACCGCTGGTGGTCTGGGTGGGCGTGCGGCGGCCGGCCCTGGAAAAAGACCTGGGCGATTGCCTGCATTGCTGGCTGGACAGCTTTCCCCAGGTAAAAAAGACCGCCATTGTCGTGGGCGTGCCCAACCCGCGCTGGCTGACGCGCCACGATTTTTCGGCCAACGCCACGACGGGGCAAATCCGCGGAATATTGACGCCCAAGAAAAAATCGCCGGGGCAGTCGAAGAAGGCCGAACAGATTCTCCAAGCTGTGGTAACGGAGGTGTTGACTAACCCAGATTGGGAAGAAACCCGCGAGTCTTTGATAGGTCCCACGGACAAGAACATGGCACGAAGATTTGTCCTGAAGGACGGATACGAGGCGCCCTGGCCCGCGTGGTTTGAGCCCAAGGTGCCGGGCTACAAGCGGGTGGTGGAAACCCCGAACAAACCCGTCCCTAACCCATACGAAGTTCTCACCCTGCAACTGGTGGATTCACTGGTTCTGGCTACGGGGAATTGCATAAAGGCAGATTATCAAATTGTCGTGATCGTGTGGCTCGAAAACTATGCCATTTACCGACACCCAGGCCACCCTGGGCGGTGGTTCAGTAGGCCAATTATCTGCAACCTGAAGCGCCAAGGCAAAACGTGGTCGGTGGAGCTTATTGATGGCCTGGGTGGTCGCACCAAGCGAATTGACATGTGAATTTTATCCTCATTTGATCGGTTTCGGGTGTTCGTTCTTTCGCGCTTTCGTGATTAGTTTTGGCGAAGAATTTTGCCTCCCCAGAAAAAATAAAGTTTGGGGAACGGTTCACGTTTTGCTGGTTGATTGAGTACCCCAAGAGAATCACGAATGAGCTGACGGGTTTTCGGCGTGCCGGCCCCATAAATTGAAGGGCCGGCGGGCGCTGTTCTTCGAGGAGCCGAACATGACCCAGGTATTGCCATTTGCTGAGGTATTGGAAGCAGCGGATCATTTGTCCCAGGAGGAGCAGGAGGAACTGATCGCCATCTTACACCGCCGCTTGGCGCAAGCGGCGCGCCAGCGGCTGACAACCGAGGTCCAAGAGGCCCGTCAAGAGTTTGCGGAAGGCCGATGTTTGCCAGCAACCCCCGACGAATTGATGCGTGAGGTCTTGAAATGAGGCGTCTCCTTCTGCGATCGGCCGCCTTCGTGCGGGCAGCGCGGCGCCTGGTGAAAAAGAACCCGGAAATCGCGTCGATCCTCCAGGCGGCATTGGAATCCCTGGCGGAGGATGCTTTCAACGTCGTGCTAAAGACACACAAGCTGAAGGGCGACTTGGCAGGTTCATGGGCTTGCAGCGCCGGCTACGACCTGCGGATTGTCTTCGAGTTTGTCAAGCACGAAGGCGCCGAGGCCATCCTGTTGCTATCGGTCGGGACACACGATGAGGTTTATTAATTCATCAGCGCGGAACGCCGATTTTTTCCCATCCATGTCCTGGGTTTTTTTCGATTACGATTTGCCTGCCCACCTCATCGCCCAGCATCCTTGCGAGCCACGCGATCATTCGCGACTTCTCGTCGTTGACCGAGCCACGGGGAAACTCGCCCATCGTGTTTTCGCGGAGCTTCCCGAGCTGCTCGCTCCCGGCGATTTGCTGATTCTGAATGACACCCGCGTGGTGCCGGCCCGGCTCCTGGGGCGGCGCAGCAAAACCGGCGGCCGCTGGGAAGGCTTGTTTCTCCGTGCTTTACCCGACGGCGCCTGGGAGCTGCTGTGTCAGACGCGCGGCCGGTTGCAACCCGGCGAAACCATCGCCGTGGAACCCGGGCCTTTGCAACTTCGCTTGCTTTGGAAAACTCCCGCAGGGCACTGGCTGGCGCAGCCCAGCGATCCCGGCGACCCCTTGGCTATACTCCAGACGCACGGCCACGTGCCGTTGCCGCACTACATTCGCAAAGGCCGGGAACAACCCGGCGATCGGGAAAGCTATCAGACAGTATTTGCTCGCCAGGCGGGGGCGGTGGCGGCGCCGACCGCCGGCTTGCACTTCACGCCAGAGGTGTTCGAGTGTTTGCGGCAACGGGGCATCGCCAGCGCCTTTGTCACGCTGCACGTCGGCCTCGGCACCTTTCAGCCGATTCAGAGGGAGGACTTTTCCCAACACAAAATGCACCGCGAATGGGGCGAGCTGCCGGTGGCCACCGTTGAAGCTATCACCGCTTGCAAAGCTCGTGGCGGCCGGGTGGTTGCCGTCGGCACCACTGCCGTGCGCGTCCTGGAAACGGTGGCCGCCGGCGGTCCGCTCCGCCCCTGGTCCGGCGAAACCGAGCTGTTCATCTATCCGCCGTATTCGTTCCGCGTGGTGGATGCGCTGGTGACCAATTTCCACTTGCCGCGCAGCACGCTGCTGCTTCTCGCCGGCGCTTTCACCGGCGTTGATTTACTGCGCCAGGCGTATATGACAGCCATCGCGGAAAAGTATCGGTTTTACAGTTATGGCGATGCGATGTTGATTGTGTGACCTGGCTTGAACGATGGGCAACACCATATCCTCTCTAAAAATCGAAGATCGTCATCTCAGTCCAGCCGAGGCGGAGATCTGGATCACCGTGGTTCCTGGGCAAGAATCGGCCACGGCGGAAATTCGCGGCCGGCTGGTGGGTCCGCGCTGCCCCGGCCGGTCCACCGTCGAGGTGGCTTATCCGCTGCGTCCCGTGCCCGCGGGAACTGAAAAAAGGCCCGGACTTACCCTGCGCGTGGTCCTTCCGGACCCGGCGTTGTGGAGCCCGGAAAGTCCTTTGCAGTACGAGGGCCAGTTGGAATTGTGGGACGAGGGCCAGCGCTGCGAAGTTCGGCCACTAACCCTCCGCCTGCAGCGTTAAAAAAATATCCGAAAATTCTTGTCCTGGTAGCCGCACCCTTTAGGGTGCGAGGTTGAGCAGGCTAAAGCCTGCGACTACGGGTTTTCGGATAATTTCTAAGGCCGCACCAGGCTGGCGGCGATCAGGCCGAGGATCAGCACGCCCAGCACCAACCGGTACGCCACGAACGGCCAGGTCGAATAGCGGCGCAGTAATGCAGCAGCCAGGCGATGGCGAAGTAACCCACGACCGCCAACACGGCGGCGCCGATCAACATGGCCGTCGCCTGATCGGCTGCTCCCTGTTGCAGATTCGGGTCGGCCTGCACTACCTTCAACCAGTCGTACAGGTCCTTGACGCCGGCCGCCAGGACGCTCGGCAAAGACAACAGGAACGAGAAGCGCGCGGCGGCCGGCCGGGCCAGCCCGGCGAATAACCCCGCCGTGATCGTCGTCCCGGAACGCGACCCGCCCGGCATCAGCGCCAGCGCCTGAAAACAACCGATCAGGATCGCGTCGCCATAGGTCAGCTCGTCCTGCAGCGCGAACACGATCGCCACCCAGGCGATCGCCCACTGGTTGTAGAACGTCTCCTTTAGCCAGCGGCCGCACAGCCAGCCGATCACGACCACGGGCACCGTGCCAACCACGATCAGCTTGACCATCCTCCCCTCCGGGGTGGCGCTCGTGAAGATTCGCTTGGCGCCCACATCGCGCCCAAACCCCCGGAACAAGTTGCCGATGTCGCGGCGGAAGTACCAGAACACGGCGACCAGCGTGCCGAGCTGGATGACCACGGTGAACGGATCATCTTTCAGTTGCTCGCGCGAGCGGCCGAACATTTCTTGCAGGACCAGCAGGTGGGCGGTGCTGCTGATCGGCAAGAATTCGGTCAGCCCTTGCACGACACCGAGCAGAATCGCTTGCCAAACGGGCATGGAGGTCCTTGGGTAGTAGGCACACTCCGTGTGCCGTAACGGCACGCCGAGCGTGCCTGCGACAACTGGCTCGCGGATCAAGTTCCCGGATACAAGGCATTCACGGTCAATTCCACTTCTTCCCTGTCCCCGCGAAAAAGGGAAGTGAAGAACTGCAAGCAGCCGGCGAAACCGAGCAGAGGATATACGAGCAGGGCCGGCGTGAAGCCCACGGTGGCCGGCCATTCGCGATACTCCCGGCCATCGGTCAGGCGTAACAGCACGTCCGCATATCGCAGCGGCACCGTGGTCATGCCGGGAACCGAACCGGAACCGGAAGGGGCGTTGGTCAAATCCAAACCGACGAGCGCCGCCCAATATTCAGGGAAAACCGTGTCATCCGCACCGGTATCCAGCAAGGCCTTTCGAACAAGGGTTCCCCCTGAACCAATTAAGGTAAAGGGAACCAATGGGCGTGGCCGAACTGTTCGGCCCCCAAGGGAATGGATGAACCGCCCGGTCTGAATCAGTTTGTAGCGAAATCGCATACTCATTACAAAATAGTGGTATCGGGAGGTGGAATGTATTCGCCCACAACCTGGCTTGGATCAATGCCCAACTGTCTTAGACGTTGGTCCATTTCCATTTCATTATCTCCGCTGGCCAGGATTTGAGTTCCATC
>CAZFGM010000198.1:0-10931 GCA_964518515.1 uncultured Alcaligenaceae bacterium
CAGCTACCAGGCTGGTGGCAAATTGAAAAAACGGCCTTTTTCCGACAGACACTAGTTAGGTACCGGAGGCGCGTAATGCCAATCTTTATCGAGATTCAGGCTTTCGAACAATATACCTAACGCTTGCAGGATGAAACGAGGTCATTTTATCGGACTGGACACACATTGCCAGTTTTGCAAAAATGGTCGGTTTAGCTCGTCTTCTTCCTTCACTCGGCGTAGCGCTGCTGGCAAAGTGCCCAAGGTCAGCATATTCGAACTACCATCCCCCCTGGCCAAGCAGCAAGTATTTGAGAAAATCGTACCACACCGCCAGCATTGAAAAAAAGGAGCCTCATGCAAATTGACCTGGCCATCGTTCCGGTCGCCGGACAGGGGACGCGGCTGTTGCCTTCGACCAAGAGCCAGCCCAAGGAGATGCTGCCCGTCGGCCGCAAGCCGGTCGTGCAGTATGTCGTCGAGGAGCTGGCCCTATCGGGCATTCGCCGGCTCTTGTTCGTCACCGGGCCGGGCAAGACGTCCATCGAGAATCACTTCGACATTAATGTCGAATTGATCGCCTTTCTGCGCGAGACCGGCAAGGAAGAGCTGCTCGAGGAGTTGGATTTCGAGCGGCAAAACCTGCAGTATTTTTACACGCGGCAGCGCCGCCAGCTCGGCCTGGGCCATGCCATTCTCTGTGCTCGCCCGCTGGTCGGCGACCAGCCGTTTGTGGTGGCCCTGGGCGATTCCATCATCGGCCTCTGCGCCCAGTCCGACATCGTGCGCCGCATGGTCGAGGAGTTTGTCCGGTCGCGCGCCGACGCGGTCATTGCCTTCGAGACGGTGCCGCGCGACGAGGTGGTCAACTATGGCATCGCCAAGCCTAAGGGCAGCGCCGGGGGCATCTTCACCCTGGAAGACATCGTGGAAAAACCGACCGTGGCCGAGGCCCCAAGCACTCTGGCGGTGGCGGCGCGGTACGTTTTCGCACCCGGAATTTTTGCGCTTCTGGAGAACACACCGCCCGGCAAAGGAGGCGAAATCCAGCTCACCGACGCCATTCGCCTGTTACTGGAGCGCGGCGGCCGCGTGCTCGGCGTGCAATTGGCCGGGGCGGAGCGCCGCTTCGACATCGGCAACTTCGACAGCTATTTCCGGGCCTTCGTCGAGTTCGCCCTGGCCGACCCGCGCTACGGCCCGGAGCTGAAGGATTTTGTCCGTGGATTGCTGGTTCCTTGAAAATCAATGTCTATGGGTTGCGTGGTCGCAGCTCGCTTGGCTGAGGGATTTCGTCCGGGGGTTGTTGCTTCCTTGAAAATCAATGTCTATGGGTTGCGTGGTCGCAGCTCGCTTGGCGGTTTCGCGGAACCAGCATCCGGGATGCGATTATCACGCCCACAGGATGCTGTTCGCGCGAAACCGCCAAGCGAAGTATTCGACGCATCCCATAGGACATTGGGAATCAATAAACGGGATTTTGTTATGGCCCTGGAGACCTGGCCATGTTGCTCCTGCGGAAACTGGCCTACGCCCGCGCTGGGTTGGTGGGCAATCCGTCGGACGGCTACGGCGGCAAGACCATTGCCGTCATCGTCCGCAATTTCAGCGCCGAGGTCGTCCTGTATGAGTGGGAGGATGTCGAGCTGGTCTGGACCGAGCAGGACCAGAACCGCTTCCGCTCCGTCCACGACCTGGTCAAGGACGTCGCCCAGCATGGCTATTATGGGGGCATGCGGCTGATCAAAGCGACCATCAAAAAGTTCGTCGAGTATTGCCACCAGCAGAACCTGGAGCTGCACCGCCGCAATTTTTCGATCCGCTATCAGAGCACCATTCCCCGCCAGGTGGGACTGGCCGGTTCCAGCGCCATCATTGTGGCGACCTTACGTTGCTTGATGGACTTCTACGGCATCGCCCTTCCCAAGGAAGTGCAACCGTCGTTCGTCTTGTCCGTGGAAACCCAGGAGCTGGGCATTACCGCCGGCTTGCAGGACCGGGTCATCCAGGTGTATGAAGGTCTGGTGTACATGGATTTCGGCCAGGACAAAAAACAGCAGCGCCACGGGCTGGAATGTTATGCCTACGAGCCGCTCGACCCGGGGCTGCTGCCGCCGTTGTACGTGGCCTACAAGACGGAAGCGGGCGAGCCGACCGAAGTGTTTCACAATCGCATCCGCGAGCGTTTCGAGCAAGGGGAGCCGGCCGTAGTCGGGGCCATGCAGCGCTGCGCCGCCCTGGCCGCCCAGGCCCGCACGGCGCTTCTGGCGGGCGATGCCGATCGCCTGGGCCGGCTTATGAACGAGAATTTCGATCAACGCAAAGCCATTTATCAACTGCCCCGTGCCCAGGTGGAGATGGTGGACGTTGCCCGCGGCACCGGCGCCAGCGCCCAGTTCGCCGGTTCCGGCGGGACCATCATCGGCATTTACCAGGACGAGGCGATGTGGCAAACTCTCCACGAGCGCCTTGGGGCCATCGGCTGCCGGGTGGTCAAGCCGCTCCTCAATTGACCGGGATTTTCTTGGGCGTCGTGTTCTTTCCCCGTGGGGTAGAATTGCAAAACGGCCTTGACAATACCCCGACCGTTCGGCGTATGCTGGAAGGTAGGATTTGCCGCGTCTTTTCCCTGGTTGGAGTCTCGGGAAGGAACCTTTTTTGCGCAACTTCCAGCAATGACATGCGTACAATAAGGGATAGAGAAAAGGGAACAGAGGGGGAGGGGGCGGGTTTTCGGCGAATGTAGCAAACGTGGTAGCCCTCCTACGGGCCCAGGTTGCGGAATGGACGTTCGCCCGGCCCAGTCGGTGGCATGTTCCGAAAGGCCTCCCAACGGGGGTAGCGAACCTTGCGGCGGTCTGGTAGAATGCAAACGATGACAGAAGGGGCTGGGCCAGGACTTTGCCCATAACGCAGGACCAACCCGGTTGTCTGGCCGTGTGCTGCCACCTGAACGAACTCACTATCTAACTCCTCTTTCTTACATCGCATCACGGACGCCGGGTTCATCACGCATGCCATGCCCTCCCCTGGAGGGGTCCGTTATTTTCCATTCCCGGCAAGGCCGGTTTTGACAACGAGGCTTATTTCGGCGCCCCAGGCCGGCGCCGTATTTTGGAGGATCGACGATGTCCACCGGAAAATCCATTCTGAACGCGATTCGCCAGCAGCTCAATCTGACCGACTATCGCAAAAAACACTGGGAAGGCTCCCTCGACCAGTACCTGGACATCGTCATCAAACACCCCGAGGTGACGCGGACGGCGTACCAGCGCCTGTACGACATGATCCTGTCGCACGGCGTCGAGGAAGTTTACGAGCACAAGGACAAGATCACGCGCTACCGCTTCTTCACGGAATACGCCGCCAAGCACGCCGACGCCATTTACGGCCTCGACCGGCAGCTCATGCACCTGGTCAACACCTTCAAGTCGGCGGCCAAGAACTACGGCACCGAAAAGCGCGTGCTCCTGTTGCACGGTCCGGTCGGCTCGTCCAAGAGCACCATCGCCCGCCTCATGAAACGCGGCCTGGAAGACTACTCCCGTACCGATGAAGGCATGCTGTTCTCCTTCACCTGGAAAGGTCCCGACGGCACCTGGCTCAAGGACCCCATGCACGGCGAGCCCTTACAGCTCATCCCCCTGGACGCGCGGCCGGCCATCCTCGCCCAGCTCAACGAGGACCGCAAGCCCGACGAGCACCACGTGCAGATCAAGGGCGACCTGTGCCCCTATAGCCGCTATATGTTTACCGAACGCCTGCAAAAATACGACGGCGACTGGGCCCGCATGATCGCCGACGAGATCAAGGTCTATCGCCTCATCCTGTCCGAGCAGGACCGCATCGGCATCGGCACCTTCCAGCCCAAGGACGAGAAAAACCAGGACTCGACCGAGCTCACCGGCGACATTAACTATCGCAAGATTGCCGAGTTCGGCACCGACTCGGACCCGCGCGCCTTCAACTTCGACGGCGAATTGAACATCGCCAACCGCGGCCTGGTCGAGTTCATCGAAGTCCTCAAGCTCGACGTGGCCTTCCTCTACGACCTGTTGGGGGCCTCGCAAGAGCACAAGATCAAGCCCAAGAAATTCGCCCAGACCGACATCGACGAGGTGATTTTGGGCCACACCAACGAGCCGGAATATCGCCGGCTGCAAAACAACGAGTTCATGGAGGCCCTGCGCGACCGCACCGTCAAGATTGACGTGCCCTACGTCACCCGGCTCAAGGACGAAATCCGGATTTACGAAAAGGACTTCAACGCCGAGCGGGTCAAGGGCAAGCACATTGCGCCGCACACCATCGAGATCGCGGCCATGTGGGCCGTCTTGACTCGCCTGGTCCAGCCCAAGCACGCCAACCTGACCCTGCTGCAAAAGCTCAAGCTGTACAACGGCAAGACGCTGCCCGGCTTCACCGAGGACAACGTCGTCGAGCTGAAGCGCGAGGCCATGGCCGAGGGCATGCACGGCATCAGCCCGCGCTACATCCAGGACAAAATCTCCAACGCCTTGGTGTCCCACCCCCAGGAAAGCTGCGTCAACCCGTTCATGGTGCTGCACGAGATGGAGATCGGCCTGCGCCACCATTCGCTCATCACCAGCCAGGAACAGCTCCAGCACTACAAGGAGCTCTTGAGCGTGGTCAAGGAGGAGTACGAGGACATCGTCAAGAACGAGGTGCAGCGGGCCATTGCCGCCGACGAGGACGCCCTGATGCGCCTGTGCTCCAACTACATCGATAACGTCAAGGCCTACACCCAGCGCGAAAAGGTCCGCAACCGCTACACCGGCAACTACGAGGAACCCGACGAACGGCTGATGCGCTCGGTCGAGGAAAAGATCGACATCCCCGAGGGCCGCAAGGACGATTTCCGCCGCGAGATCATGAACTACATCGGCGCCCTGGCCATCGACGGCAAGAAGTTCGACTACAAGACCAACGAGCGCTTGCAAAAGGCCCTGGAATTGAAGCTGTTCGAGGACCAGAAGGACACCATCAAGCTGACCAGCCTGGTGTCGAGCGTGGTGGACAAGGCGACGCAGGAAAAGATCGACGTGGTCAAGAGCCGCCTGATCCGCAACTACGGCTACTGCGACGTGTGCTCGACGGACGTGTTGAGCTTCGTGGCCAGTATCTTCGCGCGCGGGCATGTGAAGAAGTAGGATCTGAATGAGGCAGCGATGGCCGATCTCCGGTTGATTTTGCCCGATGGTCAGGGGATCATGGCGTCCATCGACGACGAAGGCGTCCTCTCTTTTGTGATTCAGGCGGGAGAAAGATGTCCAATCCGTGGTACGGAAATGTTCGATCTCATGATGCGTGCTTTCGGCGATCGGGTTCGAGCTATTTTGGGTGTCTGGCGAAAAGGCTTTCAAGGACTTCCCAGCACGAACATCGACAAAGTAAATGAATTGACGGCGAGCGGACTGGGTTTAGAGGAGTCGGTTCGGCACGCCTGGACAGCAACCCGGGCTGCCCGCTGGGGTTTCACCAAGATTACGATTGTCAATAGCCCCGAGGGAAACCCAGGACATTATACCAAGGTGGATGTTCTATTTGAGAAGGCGGAGGAAACACCATGAGTAGTTTCGAGCAGGGTGAGATTCGACCGGAAGTAATTCAGGAAATGCGCGCTTTGGCCGAGCAGCATGCCGACGTGCCTGAATTGGTAAAACTCTTATTGAACCGGCTGGAATTGAATGAGCGAGATGCTCTCTTTCCGGTGCTTGCCTATTTTCGCGCGGCTTTTCATCTGTCGCTGCGTGAAGCCCTTCCGCTGCGAGAATGGCTCCAGGCAAAGGATCGTTCCGAAGTTGATTCTATTTTATTGCCAGCGATACGAGGAATGAAAGATCGGTGGCAAACAAAGCAATACGAGCAGGTTTGACTAAGGAATCGGCTTATTCGTTACCATCGACGCGCGGGCATGTGAAGAAGTAAGGCCGATCGCGGGATTCGACTGCGAGGAAAACACCATGGAAAAAACGCCGGTTCGCCAACGAAAGACCAGGCAGGACATGGCGGTTATCCTTCGCGGTATCCCACCGACCTTAAACTGGGGCTGGTTTTCACGCGAGGATCCACGCATGCACTTGCAAACCGTGGACAAGGCCCACATCCACTTGCATTACAAAGTCTGGCTCGAAAACAGGGGACGTCGGGTGATTGAGCCCGAACCTGGGATTCCCGCAAAGATACTCAAAACGTTGCAAGCCGAGATCGTCAAGCAGCGCGAACGGATCGAAGCCGAGTGGGCAGCCTTCATGATCAAAAATGATTGGCTCCAGGTGCGATTGAGCGGTAGGGCAGTCACCCTTTACGCCTATTCGAGAACACCCAATCACTTTGAGCGGACGGTTGACCTGTATGAGTTGATCCGAAATGAATCGATCGCAAGAAAGATAAGGCCAGAGCAGGTAACGCTTAACGAAGAATTTGCATTCCTGGAACTTTACCCCGAGAGGGAGGAAGGTGGCAGGGTTCACGAACCGCTGGGGAAAATCCTTTGGGTGGACTGAGATGACAGAGGAGGGTCTCATGTGAAATGGGGAGTGGAGGAAGAGATCCATGAAATCCGCATATTCCCGCCTCCGGATTGAGGTTGACGCGAAGTTGGATCTGCTGCAAGCCGCGGCTTCCGGTCAAGTGGAGGACCTTCCCTGTCCGCAGTGCCAGAAAGCACGCGTGTCGGTGTGGTTCACTCACCCTGAGCCAAAAGAATATCGAACCTGGTTTACCTGCGAAGCTTGCGGGTTGGAGATGCGTGCACAGAATACGGGAAAACCCGCTCATTATTCAAAAAAGCGTGATCGCACGGCCAAGGTCGCCGTGCGGAAGTAGGTTTCAACTGGTCGGTCGATGTGGGAGCGATGTCAAAGCATGAAAGAAGGGGTGCGGGTGGAGCGGTCGTTGAAAGGAGGCCAAGACGCGCTATGCTTGCGATCCTCAGAGACGTTCCCCCTGGACACAAATGGGGTTGGTGCTCGCGGGAAGAGCCGCGGATGCACCTTCAATCCGTTGATGAAAAGCACCATTACAAAGTCTGGCTCGAAGAGAAAGGAAAGAGGATATTCGAGCCGGTGGGTAAGATCCCCGCCAAGGTCTTGAAGAGCCTGAGTGAAACCGTCAGCGCAAAGAGGCTATTCATCGAGGATAACTGGGTGAGGCTCATGCTTGGCAAGGACTGGATCGCCCTTCACGTAGCGCTGCCCAAGCTTACCCTGGTGGCCTACCCGAATACGCCCAACAAGTTCAGCCGGGTCATCGACCTGACGACGTGGCTCAACCCGAAACTGCTGGAAACCCTCACTCCGGAAATCATCGAGCTGAATCGAGAAATGGCGGCCTTGCGGTTGTGGACGAATCGGCCGGAGGAACAGGCGTAGGACGCGCGGCTGTCCAAGTTGTTGTGGGGCAACGAGGTGTAAGCATTGGCGCGAATCTTTTGGGTTGATTGGAACCTGAATCCCGGGAGCCAGAGCAGAGGCGAGCATGAGCCAAAAAATCGAACGCGATCACCAGCGTTTCAAAAAGATCGTTCGCGGCAAGGTGAAGTCGAACCTGTCGAAGTACATCAGCCGCGGCGAGATGATCGGCAAGAAGGGCAGGGACCTGGTGTCCATTCCCTTGCCGCAGATCGACGTGCCGCAGTTTCGCTACGGCAAGAAAGGCTCGGGCGGGGTCGGGCAGGGCGAAGGCGATATCGGCCAGCCGTTGACGGTGCCGGACGGCGACACGGGCAAGGCCGGCGATCAGCCGGGCGGCCACATCCTCGAGGTCGAGCTGACCCTGGAAGAGCTGGCCGATATCCTCGGCGAGGAGCTGGAGCTGCCGCGCATCGAGCCGCGCGGCAAAAAGAATATCGTTACCACCAAGGACAAGTACACAGGCATCCGCCAAGCCGGCCCGGAGTCGCTGCGCCACTTCAAGCGCACCTTCAAGCGCGCCCTCAGACGGCAGATCGCTTCCGGCATCTATGACCCCGAAAAGCCCATGGTCGTCCCTATCCGCGAGGACAAGCAATACCGCAGCTGGAAGGAGATCCACAAGCCCGAGAGCGTCGCCTGCATCTTCTACATGATGGACGTTTCCGGCTCCATGACCGACGAGCAGAAGGAAATCGTCCGCATCGAGGCCTTCTGGATCGACGCCTGGATCAAGAAGCACTACCAGGGCATCGAGACGATTTACATCATTCATGACGCCGTGGCCCACGAGGTGGACGAGCACACCTTCTACCACACGCGCGAGTCGGGCGGCACCAAGATCAGCTCGGCCTACGAGCTGTGCGACAAGATCATCACCGCCCGCTTTCCGCCGGACCAGTGGAACCTGTACGCCTTCCACTTCTCCGACGGCGACAACTGGGGCGACGACATCCCCCACTGCATCGAGATCCTGCAAGAGCGCCTGCTGCCCAAGGTAAACCTGTTCGGCTACGGCCAGGTGGAAAGCCCCTACGGCTCGGGTGAGTTCTTCGAGTACATTCAGGAAATGATCGAGAAGAAAGACAACGTGGTGGCCAGCCGCATTCCCGACCGGGAGGCGATCTTGGGGTCGATCAAGGAGTTTTTGGGGACCGGGCGGTAGGCCGCTTGCGGCTTAGCGTTCCAAGGAAAGCTTAGCGTTCCCAAGGAAAGCAACGGAGACAACCCATGAAGGTGCAATTTGAACCGGAACTGGAACAACGAAAGCCGTTGAAGCAGCTCGTGGAAGCGGCCACGCCGGTGTTGGAAGAGGAACTTGCCAATCCGTTGCGGGAGGTAACCGTCACCTGGGGTTTTCGGGCCGATGACCACGGGCGGCCCCGAATCAGGCTGACGATTTGCCACTGGACGGGTGAGGAGGATTCTGCGGAGTTCTCTCCCGAGGAATTGCAGCCTCCCGAGAATGCCCGCCGCCGGTTCGGCCGGTTTTGGGGTGACCTCCTCCGAAAGATAACCCAGCACCAGATGGAAAAGCTGCTTAAGCTTGAGGCGGAAGAAGCGGAAGAAAAGGGCTCGTAATGCCAGCAAAACCAGAGTATTTCCACCAGCTTTCCACCACCGTGGCTTTGCTGGATGAGCACGTGAAGTGACTTGAAGCGGAAGTCGGTGCTCTTCGCACAACCGTGGACCTCTTTAAAGCCGCAATGGAAGAAAACCGGCGTGAGACGGCCATCGTCAAGGAAAAACTCGAGCCATCGAAAAGTGGGATACGCGAATCTGGGGCCTGGTTGTCGTATTAATCGGAGCGTTGCTTTCGCTGGCGGCTGGTTTGATTGTCGCGTTGTCAAAATGACGGCAAGGAGGCCCAATGGCTAAAAAGGGGAAGGTTTTCGCGGGCTGCCAACCGAATCACAAAATGAGAATATTAACCATGAACTGGCAAGACCTGGCAGCGACATCTCACTACCAAACCGCGGTGGCGGTGGAAGAGGCCCTGCAACGTGGGGATGTTCCCGAAGCCTCCGCGGGCATTCAGGAGTTAATCGACGCCTTGGCCCGAGCGGAAAAACGTGCCCTGAAGAGCCAGTTAATCCGCCTGATGATGCACGTCATCAAGTGGAAAACGCAGCCGCAGAAACGGACCCGTAGCTGGAAACAGACGATCCGCAACGCCCGCCACGAGATTGCCGAGAGCCAGGAAGACACCCCGAGTTTGACCCGGGAAGTCATCGAAGGATTGTGGCAAAACTGTTTCGCCCGGGCCAAGGCCGACGCCGAGGACGAAATGGGCCAGAAATCGTCGGTATCGAAGCTTACCTGGAAGGAAGTATTCGAAAAGGAATACCAGGTGGAATAAACATGGTAATATCCTCCCATTGCTGACAAGAGATTAAACATGAGCTACAGCGACTTCACCCTGGACATGCTGCGGCGGAGTTTCGGGATCGTGGTGCGGGACCAAGCTTTTTTCAGGCCTGTGGGCAACCTGGCCCCTTCGGCATGGCTTCAGCAAGCTTTGAAACAGGGCGCCAGCCCAGCCTTGGTCAGTGAGAAAGCGCGCAGTGAATTCATCATTGCGCCGACCCTGGTCGCTTGCGAGGAATTCTTGAACCATCGGTTTCGCATTTTTTCCGGAATCCGCCTGGATGTTGACGCCGACAAAGGCTTGAAGGGGGAATGCGATTTCATCCTGGCACGCAGCGCTTCCGCCATCGTACTGGAAGCGCCGCTCATGCTCGTCCTGGAAGCCAAGAAGCAGGACATCGAAGAAGGAGTGGGGCAATGCGCCGCGCAAATGCTGGCCGCCAAAATCTACAACGAAAGAGAGGGCCTGCCTATCCCTTTCCTCTACGGGTGTGTTACCACCGGAGAAACCTGGCAATTCTTGAAGTTGGACGACGCCAAATTACTGGTTGATCCCGAACGCTTGACCCTCAAGGAAATCGCCAAGGTTTTATGGATGCTGGCTCAGTGCATTCAGGACGCCGACAAACATGTGCCGGCAGCGGCCCCGGTGTAAACCGGGAAACGTAACCGGTCACCGCTCCAGATTGGAGATTAGACAAAACCATTGCAGCTGCAGGCAAAACAACAATAGGACGAATGTCGCCTTTCGCTCCGCGAAAGGGCGTCTTTCGCGGAGCGAAAGACGACAGTGAACGGTTACTGGGAAACAAGGTATCGAAAAGGAAGATGAACAAACCATGGGCATTCCCTACGACACCAGTCTGCCGCCCGACCTGCGAGCCCTCAAGGAGGAGATCGAAGGCCATGCGCGCGGCTTCGGCCTCGATTTCTACGAAACCATTTTCGAGGTGCTCGACGCCGAGGACCTCAACGAGGTGGCCGCCTACGGCGGCTTCCCCACGCGCTATCCGCACTGGTCGTTCGGCATGTCTTATGAAGAGTTGCACAAGGGTTACGCTTACGGCCTGTCGAAGATTTACGAGATGGTCATCAATAACGACCCGTGCTACGCCTACCTGATGCGCTGCAACCACACGGTCGATCAGAAGC
>CAZFGM010000199.1:0-10863 GCA_964518515.1 uncultured Alcaligenaceae bacterium
CCTTGCGCTTTCTCCGCTGGGGTGGATGGTTCGCCCGCTTTTGCTGCCCATGCCAAAAATAGCGACGGGGGCGGAGGCAACGCCCGTACTAGCGATCGCAAGCGAGCCAATTCTGATGAACCGATTAACCCGTTTGGTGACGGACCCCAATGACCGTTAGAACCGTTTGGTGACGGCGGGGCGCCATGTTCCGCGCGGAACATTCCCGGCTTTTTGCCCCATTTTTCGACAACCGACATTGCAATTGCCCAATTGTTCGATCCTGCTACAGATCGTTCCGGACAGGTGGTGAAAAAAAAATCCGCACAACGGACATTGCAATTGTCGATTTGGTTGATCCAGCTACCACCACGGCCCATCGGCCCGAGGCCGCCGAAAACGGCCGCGCAAGGCGGTTGACCGCGCCACGGGACAATTTACGAATGGCAATGTTCCAATATTTCGCCGCGAAAGTTAGCCATAAACTCCACGACAACTGAGCGGACCGTTGATTCAGAAAGCCGAATCTTGGCGGCGATTTCCTTTATAGAATTCCCATCCTTATAGGTCCGGCCGACGAGCGAAGCCAAATCGCCCACGACCTTTTTAAAAACCGGAATTTGGTTGCTTTTACCTCTTATTTCGGGAATGAAGGAACCAATTGGCAAGCTGGGGATGGTGTTTTATTTTATGATTCCTGGATTCGTTTCTCCGATATTGGAAATGGGACTTCCAATACGTTGTTGGTGGGGGAACGCCCTGTTACCGGCGATGGGACCTACGGTGAATGGTACGTGGGAATAGGGCAAGATTATGGTTCTTGCGGGGTAGTTCTGGGTTCTAGGGAATTGAACATCCAGGCCGGCCGTCAACCGGTGGATTTATATGTTGTCAGGCGCTGTCCTGCGGGCCCTTATCATTTTGTTCCAGGCCATCCCAGCAATCCCTGTGATCAATTTCATTATTGGAGTCACCATCCTGGGGGTGCGCACTTTTTGTTTTGCGACGGTTCCGTTCGTTTTCTCTCCTATTCCTTGGATCCCCTGTTGCCTATTCTTGCGACCCGGTATGGTGGAACCGGGGCACTTACCCGATTAAAAAAATAGAGTGTGAGGAAAAATAGCGATTACGCCGATTGCCGTAGCACGGCTTCCGGGGCGGCGTGGTCGCGGATGTGCCGCAGGAGGCGGTCCCAGGCTTCCGGATTGGCGGGAATGGCGGCGCTGATGCGGTCGAGATCTTCGAGCAAGGTGGCGGCGCTGGCATAGGAGGGGGTTACCCGGCAGCTTACGCTGCTCGGCTCGCCACGTACGCTGCTCGGCTCGCCACGTACGCTGCTCGGCTCGCCGTCTTCGGCCCGGAGCCGGTCGAGCACGTCCACCAAGGCATCGGGCAGGGGCCGGACCTTGGCGCCCTTGCGGATCGCCTGAGGCAGGCACCAGGCGGAAACGATTTGTCCCAGGGCCGCCAGGTCGGCGGCGATAGTGGCGTCGGCCGGGAAGGGAGGGTTGGTCAGCCAGGGCGGTTCGCCGAGGCCGCAAATCTTCAACACCCCTTCCCGCGTGAGCAGGAGCAAATGATCCCGCAGATGGCCGTGCACCAGGCCGGCGTCGTGGATAGCGGCCAGCCCCAGGGCGGCCTGATTCAGCAAGCGGAAACATACGCCCGGGACGGAGACCAGCGGCGGCCAGTCGGGACAGGCCAGGCCGGTGAGCCATTGCTGCAAGACGGCGGGCCGGCCGGCAATGTCGAGCACTTCATACGTCTCGGCCAGACGCGGATGCGGCAAACGAGCCTGGCGAAAGCGCTGGCGAAATTCCTCGGCATGGCCGGGCTCGCGCATTTCCGCCTCGGCCAGATGGCGCAGCACCGCCTCCTGACCACGGCGCGGATCGAATACCCGATACAGAGTCTCGCGCAGGGTGACCCGCACGCGGTCGATCACCCGGACCGGGCCGAGCATCAAGGCGTCGATAGAGCCGGCCTCGATCAGGGCCATTTGGTAAAGGGTAACCGTCCCGCCGGTCAGCAGCACTTGCCGTAAGGACCGCCGTTGCCGCCGCGCTTCCACCAGTAGCGCGAGGAGCGTGTCGCCATCCACCAGTTCCAGGGCCTGCAGTAAATCGCCGAGCTTGCGATCGGCGCTATCCGCTGGCCCCGCCAGGGACAAGATATTGCGATTTGTAGCCAGCGGTAGGATTTCCTCATCCTCGCCGGAGGTTTGGCCCTTCTCCAGTATCGCATCCCCCTTCGCTTCCGGCTGCGGACTGCCGACTGGCGACTGGCGACTGCCCTCGGATTCACCGACGCCGGCCAGCTCGCGCAGCTTGCGGCGATACCACTCGCGCATGTCGGTCAGGTGGTGATCCACTTCCTGGCGGCGATCGGCGACCTGCTTTTCTTGTTCCTTCAATTCCTCGACCTGGCGGGCGAGTTGCTGGGTGGTGGCGTCGATGTGCCGTGCCTGTTCCGCGACGACGGCCTGGCGCTGCTCCAGGCGGGTTTCATCCCGGCTCATGAGGCGTTTCTTGTCCGACCACTGGCCTTGCCAGGCGATGAGGTGCTGGCGGAAAGCGGCCACGGCCAGCTTGTGCTCGTCCTGGAGGCGGCGCAACTCTTGTTCTTGCTGCCCCAACCGGTCGGCGTCGGCCCGGACCTTTTTGTGCACCGCTTCCAAATCGTCTTGGCACTGGCGGGCGTAGGCGTGAATCTCTTCGAGGTATTCGCGGAGCTGATCGCGGCCGGCGGCCAGACGCTCCAGGGCGGTGCCGGCGCGGATTTCCAGATCGGGAAGCTGATGCACCAGCTCGCGTGCCTCTTGGCGCAGGGCCTCGAGCTCGGCCCGGCTTTGCTGGCGCTGGGCCTCCCCTTGGGCCAGATTCTCCCGCTGGTGCGTGTCGAAATCGGTGCGCGCGCGGGCCAGGGCGGCCTGCTGCTGCTCGTGCTCGGCGCGGGCCCCGGCGCGTTCCTCGGCCAGGGCCTTGCGCAGGCCGCCGATGTGCCGGCCGGTTTCCTTGAGCTTGTCGAACAACCCGGCCAGGGTTTCTTCTTTTTCCTGCATCTCGGCGCGGCGCTGTTCCAGATCGCGGGCCTGGACCTGGATTTGCTCGCGCCAGGCGGTGAGGTGTTTGTGGGTTTCCTGCTGCTGCTGCTCGAGTTCGGCGCGGCGAATTTCCCATTCGGCGGCCTGAGCTTTGACCTGCTGGAACTGCTCGGCCAGGATGCGCTGGCGGCTGGCCAGCTCCTCGCCGCGGCGGCGCAATTGTTCCTGCAAGGTTTCCCGCACCTGCTCGGCCTGGGCCAGGGCGGCGGTGCGCTCGCGCACCGCCTGGCGCTCGGCTTCGAGGCGCTGCTGCGACTGTTCCAGCTGGGCCAGGCGGCCCGTCAGGATCCCTTCTTGCTCGGTCAAGCGGCCGGCCCAGGCGGTCAGCTCCTGATCGCGGTTTTTCAGAGCGGTTTCGTCGCCGGCCAGTTTGTCCTGGGCCTGGCGTAACTGGTGAACTGCCGCTTCCAGGACGGCGCTGCGCTCGACCAGCTGCCGGCGTTCCTGTTCCTGGATTTTCTGATCGGCGTCCAACTCGGCCCGCCGCTCTTTGAGGTGCTGCTCCTCGTTGCGTAAATCTTCCTGGACTTTTTCCTGGCGCGACCTTTCCTCGGCCAGTTGCTGTTCCTGCTGGCGAAGCTCCTCGCGCAGGCGTTCCATGCGCGTGCGCAGGGCGGCCAGGGTGGCTTGCTGACTTTCCAGGGCGGCGGCCCGCTGGGCCAGCTGTTGGGCCTGGGCCGATTGAGCGCTTTTCTGCGACGCCAGTTGCTCTTTCTCGGCCGCCAGTTCCGCCCGCCAATTCTCGGTTTCCAGGATCTGGCCTTCCAGGTCGGCGCTGTCGCGCTGCAATTGCTGGCGTTTGTCCTCGCTGTGCTGTTCCTTGGCTTGCAGCTCTTTCTCGCGGGCCTCCAGGTCGCCTTGGCGGCGGTCCAGGCGGAGCACGTCCGCCTGGTACTGGGCTTGCAGTTTTTCCACGGCCTGGCGGTCGGCGACCAGCTCGGCCTGGAGAGCCAGGCACTCGGCCCGCTTGGCGGCCACGTCTTGTTCCAGCTCGGCGCGGCGGAGCTGGAAGCGATTGCGCTCGTCGTCGAGTTGTTGCTTGCGCTCGACCAGCTCGGCGGCCCGCGTATCCAGAGCGGCGTGCTGTTCCTCGTCCTGGGTCCGCTGCTGCCCCCAGACTTGGCGTTCGCGTTCCAGCTCGCGTTTCTGATCCTGAACTTTGCGGGCGGCGCGGTTGACCGCCTCTTGCAGGCCGGCCAGGCGATCGCGGCGTTCCTGGTAGCGATCGTAAAGTTGCTGGCGCAGATCGGCCAGCTCCTGGCGCGTGGCCATCAATTCCTGTTGGTGCCGGTCGATGCCGGCAGCCCAGGTCTCGCGGGCCTGGAATTCCTCGCGCAGCTGAGCCACGCTGGCTTCGCGCTGAGCCAGGTCCTGACCGGCGGCGGCCAGGCCTTTTTCCTGGCGGCCGGCTTCGTCCAGCTGATGGGCCAGGGTGATTTCCCTCGCGGCCAGGGTTTTTTCGAGCTGGGCCAATTCTTGCAGGCGATGGGCCAGGGCGAATTCGCGGTCCACCAGTTCCTTGCGGGCCGCCTCGACGGTTTTTTCCCGCCGGCCGACCTCTTCCAGACGATGGGCCAGGGCCACTTCCCGCTCGCTAATATCCTTGTGAACGGCTTCGCGGTCCCCCAGCTCCTTGCGGGCGCCCTCCATGCTCTTTTCCCGCCGGCTGACGTCTTCCAGCCGATGGGCCAGGGCCGTTTCCCGCTCGCTGACTTTATCCAGGCGATGGGCCAGGGCCGCTTCCCGCTCACTGATTTTTTCCAGCCGAGGAGCCAGAGCCGCTTCGCGTACGCAAATATCCTTGAGTGCGGCCTCGACCTGGCTATCGGGGGCCGGAGGAGTCGGTTGCAGTTTGGCGGCGCATTCGCGCTCGATTTGCTCGCGGCGCTGGTACCAGACCACGCGGTCGGCTTCCAGGTCGCGGGCCTGCTCCTCCAACTGCCGCTGCCGTTGGTCGAGCTGGACGGCCAGAGCGGCCAGCGCCTGCTGTTGTTCCTGAAGGGTCTGGAGCAGTTCGGCGCTTTTCCGGTCAACAGGCGGAAGGGCCGCCGGCAAAGCCTCGTGCCGTTTGTCGATGTGCACGAACAGATCGACGGAACCCACGGTCAGGCGATCACCGTTACCCAGAGTGCCATTGGCGGCGGTTTTGCCGTTGAGGAGAAGGACCTGGGTGGGAGCGAGCTTGCGGAGTTGAGCGCCGCCGGGCCCAGGCGTGATGAGGCACAGCACGGCGGGTAAATCCTTGCCGGGCAGGCGCAGATCGCAGCCGGGCACGCTGCCGATCAAGAAACCGGCGTCGTGGACGGGATACGTCGTGGCCGGCCCGCTGCCTTGGCGCACGTCGAGGCGAACGGGAGGCGTTGCTGCCTCCGCGGCGGCAAAACGGGCAGACTGGGTGGTCCGCGTGGACATGCCGGCAACCTGCGCAGGTTGGGTGTCCGTCCGCACACCGACGGACGGCCGCGCGATTGGACCCGATTTGACCGAAAAATTCCAGCCGAAGTCGCCGGCAGTACCGGCGGGCCAGCGCCCTATTTCTTCCTCTCCCCGGAAATTATGACCGAAGCCCGTGCGAAACACCCGGTGCTAAATCTTGTTCCTACTCGTTTTCCTACTCTTTCTCTTCTAGTTCTAGTGGATTCAAAAAACAGATCCGGAATCGATGGGCACACCTGTACCCAGCGGGGGTAAGAAATTCCCCTTGCCAGCCCCGGCGACTTTGCCTATGGTTCGCCCCTTCTCGGATTTGGGACGGAGGAAACCATGCGAAGATTCAGGCAAACTGGGCTGTTGACCGGAATCGTGGTGGGGATGTTTCTGCCGGCACCGGCGCTGGCGCAGCAGGTGGCCACGAGTGTGCCGGGAATGAGCCTGCCAAAACCGGCCGTAGAGGAGGAACATAGCTGGGCCGGCGCCGACAGCAACGTGGCTTTCCTCGACAGCGCCTTGCCGCGCTCGCACATGCGTCTGCGCTTCGATCTGGACTACAGCAACCGCCGGCCGACGCGGGCGGAGTTCCTTTACCCCAAAGGCGGCCTGCCCGGCAGCCCCGGAATGCCGTTGCCGGAAACCCAGGTCCATGCCCAGGAGTTGTTTTATTACGTGGAAATGGCGCCGCTCCCCGACTTCTCCTTCTTCGTGGAACAACCCTGGCGCTGGGTCAATCCGGAAGTGAACCGCAACGAGGGGGGTTGGGGTGATTTCAATTTCGGCCTCAAGTGGTTGATCTTTGCCGACGATGCCCTGCTGACCACGCTGCAATTTCGCACCTACGTGCCCACGTCGGATTTGCGCGCGCTGGGCACGGAGCACGTCACGATTGAGCCGGCCGTGCTGGTCAATTTTCGGCTGGCGGAATACTTGACGCTGGAAGGCGAGTTTCGCTACTGGCTGCCGATCGGCGGCACGGACTTTGTCGGCGACGTGGTCCGTTACGGCCTGGGCCTGGTGTACGGCCAGCGCTGCCCGGACGAGATCTGGATCACGCCGGTGGCCGAGTTGGTGGGCTGGACCGTATTGGACGGCCAGGCCATGATCGCCCAGTCGCCGACGTCATTTACGGTGGTGGACGCCGGCGGCCACACGATTCTCAACGCCCACCTGGGCATTCGCCTGGGTTTCAGCGACCACGCCGACCTGTACGCCGGCTACGGCCGCGCCCTCAGCGGCCACGCCTGGTACCGCGACACCGCCCGCCTCGAATTCCGGTTCTTCTTTTAAAACTGTTCTAAGGAACCGCGCGGATTAGTGATCGCCTCCTTCCCGGTGGGACAGGCGTTTCTGCGCGACGGGCTTCTGAAGGGAAGACGATTCCGAGGAGGAAAGCCTCGTCAACACAGTCTTTTAGCTCCGTTGCCCCAGCGCGCCAATTCGATTCCTCAAAGGGTGGCGCCGATTCATCTGAGAAAAAAAGGACGACTGCCAAACAAAGCGAGCACAGTCAATCCACCTGCCGTGATGATCCCTCGGTCTGCGGCTGCGGGGAAAACGGCTTGAACCCCATCCTTTCGCGGATCGCATCGGGGAGGGCCTGCAAGATCCGGCCGTGTTCCATGAGGAAGGCTTCCATGCGAATAAAGCGTTCTTCCATGCGGATAAAGCGTTCCTCGATGCGGGCGAAGCGTTCGGAATTAATGCGGTTAGTGGCGGCGTTTTGGTGCCCGCGTCAGTCCAAGCATCGCCTCATCCAGCCGGCCGTTTCCAGTGGTTTTCGTTCGCGCCACACCAGTTCCTTATGGCCGCACTTCGGGCATTGGAACATTGCTTCGTTGTTGCCCTCCCACCATCGCTGCAAGGCGCTGGAAACCTCCTCCCCCCAAGTTCGCGGCCCACAGCGGCCGCATACCAAGTCCGACCCCAGGGTGTAAAAGATCGTGCGTCCGATGACGACCTCCATGCCGTTGGTGCGCAAGCAAGCTACCTGGGAATAGGTTCCATCGAACACTTGGTCACAGTTTCTGCCGGGCGGATAACCTTGGCCCCCTAAGGCACAGTCGGTTGGCAAGGATTTGATGATTTTTCCTGGATAAGCCAGGAGCAAAGGGGAGCGGCAACAGTATCCGCTTGGTCTAGAGGCACATCGCGGTCAACCAAAACCTGGTAGCCATCGCCCATTTCAAAACCTCGAAATGGAGCCCGAAGCCTCAAGGCGCTAGCGAGAATCCTCGCTGGCGCGTCGGGCTCAGGACTCACACCAAAGCCGCGGCCACCACATTCGACAGGCGAGCCAAAAAGCGTCCTTCCGGTTCCTGCGGCTGGGTGGTGAAGAGAATAAAGAAGGCCTCGGCGTCGGGGTCGATCCAGCACAGGGTGCCGGTCGAGCCCCAGTGGCCGAAGGCGCGCGGGCCGAGCAGGTCGCCGAAGTTGGCGGAATGGGCCGGCCAGTTGAGGCGCCAGCCCAGGCCCCACGGCCGGCAACGGCGGTCTTCCTCGGGAAGGCGCGGCAAATGGGCCAGTTGATTGCTCGTCATGGCCCGTACCGTGGCCGGGCTGAGCAGGCGGACTTTACCCAGGGTGCCGCCGCTTAACATCATCTGGCAAAAGCGGGCGAAATCCGCGGGCGAGGTGATCAAGCCGCCCCAGGGGGCGCCGAAGCCGAGCCAGTAGGGCGTGTTCCAGTTCCAGTCGGTTTTTTCCGCCTCGGCGCCGATGCGGACGGCGGCGATGCGCGCGCGGCGGGCCGGCTGCCAACCCAGCGACGTGTCGCTCATGCCCAGCGGCCCGAACACTTCCTTGGCCAGGAAATCGGCCACGGTCATGCCGGCCACTTGATGCACGATCTCCGCCAACATGAGGATGCCCATGCTCTGATAGCTGACCCGCGTGCCGGACGGAAACAGCAGCGGCAGCTTGCAGGTCTCCTGAACGAAATCGGCCATGGGACGATGGGCCCGCCGCAGCTTTTCGTTGTTGGGCAGCATGTCGGGCAAGCCGGAGGTATGGGTCAAGAGATGGCGGATTTGCACGTCGCCCTTGCCGTTGGCGGCGAAGGCCGGCACGAACTCGGCCACGCGATCGTCCAGGGCGAGCCGGCCGCGCTCGACCAGCATCATGACGGCGGTCGCCGTCACGGGTTTGGTGATGGAAGCGACCAGGAACAGGGCGTCCTTGCGGAGCGCGGGGGCGTCCTTGGCGGGCCGCTGCCGGCCGACCAGGCGCGGCTCGATCATGCGCCCGCGCCGGCCGGCGCACCAGCCCGCGGCCGGAATCCGGTCGGCGGCGATCCAGCGCTGCACCAGATCGTCGGCCCGTTTAAGCGCGGCCGGGTCTAGACCGATGGCTTCCGCTTTGGCGATGGGAATGGCGGACATGGATTACTCCAAGAGTTCGGCGCCCTCTTTTCTCATGTTTCACGCCCCGCAATGAGATCACGATCCTGTTATGGTAGGATAAAACCCTCATTCAGGTCAATGAGCTCTGGAAAGAACCATCGCTGGGGAATCGCAGCCGAATGGAAAACCAACTCACCCCGGAACAAAATGCGGCTCTTCAAAATCTTGGTCTTGAAAAGGATCAGTTTGGACAGTTTGCTAATGGAGAGGCGGTTGTCTACCTTTTGCCTACGGAAACAACTCCCGGAATAGCCATTTTGCAAAAAGTTGGTCATTGCCTGCGGAGCGGCATCATTGAAATCAATGACCCGGGAGGGGGTTTGAAAACGCTGGTTCGCTTTCGGAGTCGGTCTTTCCAAGTTGCTCTGGCCTTTGGATTGCCAGAACTGGAACTTTTTGGCGCTGCGATTATCAACCCAAAACTTCTGACCTTGCTGGAGAATCAAGGATTCCTACGAAAAACCGAACACTGCCCCGATTCCCTTGGCGGGGGAACCATGGAGATCCTGGCGAAGGGATTTCCCGTAGAATAATCTCAGGAGAAACCCATGGATGATTTCACCAAATATGTGGATATGCGGCAAAAAAGTGCCTCGCCCCGGGAAATCTACTTGGCCGGCAAGGCGGACGGATTGGATGCGATCACTTTGATCCGCCTGTTACGCACGGTATGCGGACTCTCTCTGGCCCAGGCCAAGGAAACAAGCTACGGTGGCCAAGATCCTTTCGCGGCGAAACCCGAAATCGGCGAAGGGGGTAAAGTTTATTGGGTTGGCTGGAATGCCGATGAAGGAAACTACCTCATGGAAGCCCGAATTTCCCGGATTCAGGGTAACCAGGTCTTTCTTGAAAACCAGAAAAAATATCGCCTGGCCAACGGAAAAATCGAGGAAATCCCCATCTCCGGACCACCGGTGACGTTCAAGGATTTGAGTTTTTTTGAAAAACCTCTTGCCGAACGCCTTGGGGATGCGTTGCAGTTTTTGCCTGATATTTTGCGAGCGGAAACGAAAGTCTCATGAGGTCGCGCTAAAACCGTTCTCGCTCTTTCTTCTCTTTGCTAATTCCACAAGGAACCTCAATGCCCATCGCCATAGGCTCCGATCCCCTTTGTTGCCGGGCGGTCTGGGCTACCTGGTCCAGCAGCCGCGGCGGCTGCGCCACAGCGACGGCCGGAGCGTGCACATCCTGTAAGAATGGGACCGGCGCCGGTGATCAAGAGGCCGCGCCGGTTGATCTAATCACCAGTTCGGCAACACAGGCAGGGATGAGGATGGCTGAAGACCAACCACGGCCTGAAGTCAAAGAGGATATTTTTGCGGAGCACGCCGATTGGCTCGCGGCCGAGGCCCGCCAGTTATTCCGCGCCCACCGTGCCCGCGACACCAAGGCGGTTGAGGTGGCCCTGTTTTATTTCATCGACTACATGACGAAAATCCTGTACCGGCATCTGAGCACACATGACTCCGCATGGGATAACTCGTTGCGACCATTAGATTTCCCTTCCCACCGCTGGTTTGATGGTCTGAACGCCGAGCCGGACTTCCCAGCGCCGGGTCGCCTCCGGTTGCGCGGCGAAGTGTATTGGCTGATTGGGCAGGAACAGGGGCATTACGACCCATTGGACTTTGAAATCGAGTTGTGTCCAATGACGGGGGCGTTCCGCAGGTATGTCTTCCGCTTCGGGGATTCGCGCCCACGCGCGGCAAAGGTCAGGGTCAGCGCTACACCAGGGATTCCCGTGGGTGCATGGGCCTACGAATTTGCGAGGCAGAATGCCAAACCCAGTCCAGGGGCGAACGCTGATTTTTCCCCCTGAATTTTCCTCTCTGGAGGGGGCATGGCCAAGAATCCTTCCGGTCCCGCGCTGCCCGCGACCGGCAGCATCAAACACATATACGGGTTCGGCCAGCGCGCCTTGTGCCTCGGCACGCCGACTGCGACCCGAAC
>CAZFGM010000200.1:0-10857 GCA_964518515.1 uncultured Alcaligenaceae bacterium
CAGGAAGGAATCAAAAGTCCGGAACATGCCGCTTTTGTCGCCAAACTAAACCCTTAATGCATCGCGCCGGGGCCATATGCCGCTTGCGGCTTAGCGTTCGCGGGGTAACACCCGAGCGCAAAGCCGCAAGCGGCTAATTCAAAGCCTCGCAACCTCCCGCGGACTTTGCCCGATACCACAAGATTGCGGCCTTTTACAAGGTTTCCTGATTTGGCGAAAATCTGTCAAGGTCCGTCCCTGCCGGAGACGATGAAGATTACGGATTTACCGGAAAGGGGGCCGGGCCGCCGATTTGACCGCCGCGGGGCGGAAGGCCACGGCCTCTTTGCTTTGCCCGTTTTACCACTCAAAGGTGTTGCCATGCGCCGCTTGCTTTTTTCCCTGTTGGCCATGATCGGCTCTTTTTCCCTGGTGGGTTGCCATCACACGGCGGGGATTTGCGATTGCGATCTGCTCGATCCCTGCTACCTGCGTACCCCGTGGGTGCTCGACAACGGCGTTCACCCGGTATTTTATCAGATGGGCGCGGGCGTGGAGGAAATCAAAACCCCGCCGCGTCCCGGGGAGAAGAAAAAGCTGTAAGCGTTTAGCGGTGAGCCGAAGACCGCGTTGTCAAGCGGCCGCTGTCGGCTCCCCGCCAAACGCCCCCCTCCGTCATTTGCCTTGTTATTCGCCATAATCCGGATATTGGACAGGGGCTTTGCCTTGGCGTTCCAAGATGCGCGGCTTTTTTCCAAGCCGCGGTTCGATGCATTCCAGTTTGACCGCGAACTTCCAGCTATCCCCGAAATCGTACACCAGGTTCAGCGACTGCCCCGGTTCCAGCGGCAATTCCCCGATGGCAATCTGGTCGGCCCACGGCCCGTCATCGCACGCCGGGTGAACGGCCCGCACCCGCCCGCCGAATCGGTCCCGGTACGTGAATTCGTAAAGATGGTCGTGGTCGAAATCCACCGCCTCCAGGATCCAGTCCAGCAGATCGTCGAGGCTGGCGTCTGCGGGCATGGCAATCCGCCGCCACATCTTGCCCAGAGACACGCGAAAGATGAAAGTTCCTTTCCGCGCCTGGGCTTCGGGAAAAGAAAGGTTCTGCCGCCATTCGGGAAAGTACGGTTGCAAGAGCAGCTGCCATTTCCCAAAACCAGCCGCCTCGTCGTCCTCCCGAAAACTTTCCCTGGAGGTGAACCACCACTGGCCGAGCAAGGTAAACACGGCGTCGCCGAACGGCGTATGCTTCAGGCCCGCGGGGCACCAGGGTTGCACCGGCTGACTGGGGTGCTCGACTTCCAGCATGCCAAACAGGTCCATTAAAGCGACCAGGTAGAATTCCCGGTACAGCCCCGGCAGGAGGACGTGCTGGGGCCGACTCAGGTCGAACTTGAGGCCTGTTGCCGGCAGGGATTGCCAGGCCCGCAGGCACTCGGACAGGAACCCGCCCCACGACCGGCCGCGCTCCCCGGCCATCTCGGGCCTGGCCTTTCGCAGCCACGCTTCCAAGAGCGTGAAGTACTGCTCCGTGGGATTCAGCGCCGTCCACCGCTGCAGCATGTCTGGATCGATCAACAGGCGGGTGCCATCGCCGCTGCCAGCGACCCGGCTCAGCCCCGTGGCCCGCAACAGCAAATGCAATCCCTGCAAGTAAGGATGCGACTGGAGCAGCGGCCGCTTCAAGGCCAGGCAAAGCGGCCGACTCAGCCGCCCGTCCAGGTCGGCGATCGCGTCTATGGGCAACAGGTTGTACTTGCCCGCCGCCTTGACCCCGAGTGGCCCGACGAAATCCATCAGCATGTGAAAATCCCGCACGATCGTGCCCGGCCGGCTCGTGTCGATGACCTGGTCGCGTAGCAGCTGCTCGTGGGCTTGGGTGAGCTTGTAGACGTCCATCCGTGGCTCCTTGGGATATCTTGAAAAATGAAAAAAGAGGCGGAAAGTGAGCGGTCGCCTTCGGCTCCCCGCTAAACGCGGTCCGGCGTCATTTGCTCTGGCGTTTTCGCTGCCGGCGTGGGCGGCGCACGGTCAACAGCGGCGGCGGGTCGGGAGGCAATTCCTTGGCCTGCCGCTGGGCGTTTTGCACGGCCAATTCCAGAAAGCGCTCCTGGCTGCGGACTAGGGGCTGCCCCGCCTCCCCCTGCACCCGGCGATAACTGCCGTCCGGCAACAGCTCGCGGGCCTTGACGTTGTCCGCCATCACCGTCGCTAGAATCTCACGGATCAAGCGATTCTTCAAATCCGGTTGCTCGACCGGAAACACCACTTCCACGCGCCGGCTCAGATTGCGATCCATCCAGTCGGCGGAGCCGGTGTACACCTGCGGATCGTTATTATTGTGGAAATAGAACACCCGGCTGTGCTCGAGAAAGCGGTCCACAATCGAAACGACGCGAATGTTGTCGCTGACGCCGGGGACTTGCGGCCGCAAGGCGCAGATGCCGCGGCAAATGATGTCGATTTTCACACCCGCCTGGCTGGCGCGATACAGGGCCTGGACAATGGCCGGCTCCAAGAGGCCGTTGATCTTGGCGATGATCCGGCCGCTCTTGCCGGCCAGCTGGTTTTGTGTTTCTTGCTGGATTTTCTCGAGCATGAAGGCTTGCAGCCGGCTCGGGGCCACCAACAGCTTGCGCCACTGGGGCAGCTCGCAGTAGCCGGTCAGGTAATTGAACAAGGCCGACGCATCCTCGCAGAAGTCGGGATGGCAAGTGAAAAAGCCCAGGTCGGTGTAGACGCGGGCGGTTTGCGGATTGTAGTTGCCCGAGGCCAGGTGGACGTAGCGGCGAATGCCGTCCTCCTCGCGGCGGACGACGAGAGCGACCTTGCAGTGGGTCTTGAGACCGACGAAGCCAAAGACGACGTGGACGCCGGCTTTTTCCAGGGCGCGGGCCCAGAGGATGTTGCGCTCCTCGTCCAGGCGGGCTTTCAGCTCAATGACGGCGGTCACTTGCTTGCCGTGGTCGGCCGCTTGCTGCAAGGCGCGGACGATGGGCGAGTCGCTGGAGGTGCGATACAGGGTTTGCTTGATGGCCAGGACGCGTTCGTCCGCGGCGGCCGCTTCGATGAAATCGATGACCGGAATAAACGAATCGTAGGGATGGTGGATGAGGATGTCGCGGCCGCGGATAGCGGCCCACAAGTTGGCCGACGCCTGAAACTCCGCCACCGGCTGGGCCACGAATTGCGGGTCGCGCAGGTGCGGATAGCCCGGCAGCCCGTGAATCTGAAACAGCCCGGTCAAATCGAGCAAGCCCGTCACGGCATAGACGTCGTTCGCTTCCAAGTCGAGGGCTTGTATCAGAAATTGATTGACCTCGGGTGGGGCGTCGGCTTCGATCTCCAAGCGGACGGCAAAGCCGCGCCGCCGCCGGCGCACTTCTTCTTCAATGGCCTTGAGCAGATCCTCGACTTCGTCGTCGTCGATCTCGTATTCGCTGTTGCGGGTCACGCGGAAGACAATCGATTTCTCGATCTCCATACCCGGAAAGAGATCGGCCAGGTGCATGCGGATGACGGTCTCCAGGGGAACGAACACGTGTCCCTTGTCGGCGGCCAGGGCGACGAAGCGCGGCAACACCGCCGGCACCGGCACCACCGCGAACAGCTTGTCCGGGTTGCGCGGCCGGCGCAGCAGCACCCCCAGGTTCAGCGACTTGTTCAACAAGTGCGGGAACGGATGCCCTTGATCGATGGCCAGCGGCGTCAGCACGGGGAAAATCTCCCGGCGAAACACCTCGCGCAAATGCTTGCGCTGCTCGTCGGCCAATTCTTTCAATCCCAGGATGAGGATGTTTTCCTTCACCAGGGCCGGCAAGACTTCGTTGGCCAGACATTGATAGGCGCCGCCCATCAGCTGGCGAGCGGTCTGGCTGATGCGGTCGAGCTGTTCCTGGGGCGGCATCTTGTCGGCGCCGGAGCCCACGGCGATGCCGGCCTGCACCTTCTGTTGCAGGCCGCCGACGCGGACCATGAAGAACTCGTCTAGGTTGGCGGCGAAGATGGCCAGGAACTTGAGCCGTTCCAAGAGCGGCACGCGAGCATCGAGGGCCTCTTCCAGGACGCGGCGGTTGAATTCGAGCCAGCTCAGCTCGCGATTGATGTACAGAGAAGGATCGTCCAGGGCCGGCCCTGGCGGCGCAGCAGGGATGCTCGGCATGGGCGGCACCGGCTCGGGCGGTTTCCGCACGGGCAGAGGCAATACGGCCGCTTCTTGCATGGTTTATTCTCCTCGGTGTCGGAGATTTTATTATACTACAGAGAAAGCGACATGGTTAAGAAGTGGCATTGTCGAGCGGGGGTCCCTCCGTCGAAGGAGGCGCCTGCTTCGACCGGCGTCCAAGGAATTTTTGTTGACAAGCCAAATCGGGGGACTCTAGCTTTCGCCAAGTGCATGATGGAGAAAATTTTTCAAGAACTTGTTCTCTGCAAGCCTCTCCCAGGGCGCCGATCATGGACACGGAAAACCAAGCGGACGAGGGCGTGGTGTCTTCGCGGGAGCGCGATGCTGAGCGTGCCTTGCGCGCGGCAGTGTTTGGATTGGCGACGGTGCTGTTATTCTTGCCGTTTGAACTTTACGCCGTCTGGTTGCTGTGGCGCGTATGGCGTTCGCGTGAACCGCTCGATGCGGGCAGCCGGCGCCGAGCGAAAGGGGCAGCGCTGATCAGCATACCGTTAGTTCTGGCACCCGTCGCACTGCTAGGGACGATTATCGTTCTGGCGTTGCTGGGAAAGCTTAGCTCGGAGCCACAAGTTAACCCCAGAGACCTTAACCGCCCTATCGCCCTTTGGGGCACGTGGGAAGGCACGCTTGGCGCTGAAGACGGGGGTGGTAAAGTCGTTATGGAATTGAAGCCCGACGGCACGATGATTTATACTCGCCGGACAGGAGGAAATCCTCCCTTCGTCTTCGTCGGCAGTTGGGGGTACGCCAACCACGGGTTGGTCTATCGAATCGAGACCGTTCACGAAGGGGACGTCAGCCAAAAAGGAAAGGTCTACCTCTGGCCCGTGGAGCGAAGGGGTGATGGCGAAGTCTGGCTGGAGGGCCAAGTGCGGTTTGTGCGCAAACCATAACCTGCCGCCCAGCGAGGCGATCAGGGGGCAACAACCCAAAGCACCACAAATCCTCGCCCGGTTCATCCGGTGGCGCAGCAGCCAGCGACGAAGCAGGCCTAACGATTAACTTTCTCCCG
Source organism: uncultured Alcaligenaceae bacterium (assembly GCA_964518515.1). Lineage (GTDB taxonomy): Bacteria > Planctomycetota > Planctomycetia > Gemmatales > Gemmataceae > CAZFGM01. The sequence goes on from CAZFGM010000200.1 coordinate 5,184, forward strand.
TCGGATGGTCAATCCACCGCCCATAGCAATTCAGGCAAAGATGCAGAACCAGGCGGCGATGAACCTGGTCCATGGCCTCTTGTGCGGAAAGATCGGACAGTTGCTCCAGAAGCTTTTTCATTCGGCGGCGAATGCTCTGGGGATCGTCCTGGGCACCCAGGACCGGCGGGGCCGGATCGGCAAAGGCTTCGATACGGACGCGGAAATGATCGCCGCTTCCAGGATGGAGCTGAACCGCGCAGCGATCGCAAAATAACGGGTCCATGACGGACAGAAAAAACACCGCTTGGGGTTGAGCGCGAAAATCCCGCTAAGCCGCAAGCGGCCAGATTCGCTGTTACTTGGTTTTCCCCACGATCATCTCGGAGAGGGTCTTGGTCAAGAATCCGGGCGGCTTGTAGCCGGTCATGTGCTGGACCATCTCGAAACCCATGAGGCTGACCAGGACCATGACCACCACGCACGGCAGCATGGTCAAGACGGGCATGATACCCCAAGGGGCCGCCTTGACGACTTTCTCCCGGACCACTTCGCGGACTTTGTCCTCATCCTCTTCTTCCTCGACTTCCTCTTCGACCTCCTCGTCCTCGTCAGCGGTCAGGGTGCCGAAGTCCTCGTCCTCGGCGGCGACTTTGGCCTTGGTCTTCTTTTTCGGGGCGGGCGCCTCTTCCTCTTCATCATCCAGGGCGACGACTTGGCTGCCGCTTTCGTCCTCGACGGCGATGTCGGAATCGCCGAGGGCCAGGTCGAAATCGGAGCTGTCCAGGTCGGTTTCCAGGGCGGCGACCTGGGAGCCGGATTCGTCCTCCAGGCCGGGCACTTCGAAATCGGAATCGAAAATATCCTGCTGCGCGGGCGCCATCTTGGTTTTGGGCTTGGCCTTGAGCTGGGGAGCTTCCTCTTCGGTTTGAAGCGGGGCCAGGCTACCGGAATCGTCGAGGGTGAGCTCGAATTCGCTGTCGGAATCGACCTCCAGGGAAGGGCCCTCGCCGCTGCTGTCGTCCACGTCGAGACTGAGCTCGAACTCGCTGTCCGAGTCGTCCGGAGCGGCCGCCGGCTTGGGCGTGGAGGGCTTGGGCGTGGAGGGCTTGGGCGACGCCGGCTTGGGGGTCGAATGCGGCTCGTCCAGGGTCAGCTCGAACTCCAACTCGTCGCTGCCCTCTTTTTCCTCCAGCGAGATGCCGGCGTCCACGGGATTGCTGAGCGAGATTCCGCTCGATGGCCCTTTCAAGGGGGCCTCGTCGGAATCGCTCAGGGACAGGCCCTCGTCGGACACTTCCAAACTGAAATCGTCACCGCTGTCGCTGCCGGTTTCGGCCTTGAGGTCGAAATCACTGCTGTCGGGCTTGGCGCCCTTGGGAGTCAATTCAACGTCGCTGCTGTCGGGCTTCTTGGCGGCGGAATCGGCGGGCTTGAGGTTCATACCCGATTCGGACAGCTCGAAGGGCGAGGTTTGCGGAAAGGGCAGCTTCGACTTCGGCTTGACCTTGGCCTGCGGCTTGGGCGTTTTGGCTTCTTGCTTTTTGATTTCCTCATCGAGGTTGATTTCCTCGGTGAGCATGCCCTCGTCGCTGCGGCTCATGGGGGGAGCTTCGAGGCGGATGTCGCTATCGCTCGGCGATTTGGGCGGGGCCTCGCCCAGGGGCACGTCCGGGCCGGGAGCGCCGACGATTTTCACGTCGCTGTCGGAATCCATCGGCACCAGGCGCACGCCGCTATCCGGGCTGGGCGGCGGTCCCAGGCCCGACTTCTTGGCCACCGGCGGCGTGGCCTGGCCGGCCAGACCCGACACGCGCGGACTGACCGGCGGCGTGCGCGGCAAACCCGGGTCCTGAACCATCTTCACGTCGCTATCCGAATGCTGCCCGACCAGTTTGACGTCGCTGTCGCTGCCGACCTTCGGGCCGCTGTCGGTGCCGATGGCGAAGGTCAGGTCGGTGCCCTCGGCCACCAGGCGGACTTCGCTATCGCTGCCGGCCGGCGGTTGGGGCTTGGGGGACGGAGGTTTGGGCAAAAGGGGCTTTTTACTGTCCGGTTTTTTGGACCCGGGACCGCTGGGCGATTCGAACAAGGCCAGGCCGAAATCTTCCTCCGCGCCGCCGGCGCCGCTCTCGACGGCAAAATCGAAGATGTCGGCCTTGGGCGCCGGTGACTTGGGGCTGCCCACGGGGGGAGTTTTCGGCCCCGATTTCGGCGGCGATTTCGGCCCCCCTTTAGGGCCAGGCGATTTCGGTTGCGGGCTGCGGGGTCCGGCCTTGGGTTGCGGACTGCGCGCCAGCGCTTCGCCCATGGCCGGGCCGGTATCACTGGCGGCGCCGCGTTGCCGGGCCAACTCATGAATGTCCTGACTACGGAAACGCATGGTGCCGCGATCCTGGAAGGAGCGGATCTTGATTTCCTTTGCCATTTGCTTAAGCTCCTCGGGCGGCATCCCGAGAACTTGAGCCGCTTCAATTAATGTGTAAAACCCTTGTGCCATGACCGGACCCTTTCCCCGCCGCGCTCTGGAAGTGGGGGATTTTGAACTAACCTAACCCAAAACTGTAGCCGAAGGCTTCAGCCTGCGGAAGAGCCCGCAACCTAAAGGTTGCGGCTACGGTTTGGGACAGGCTCTAACTACGAAACGATGGGAATCAACGCGCACCCTCCCCTTTTATCCCCTATCGATTGTAAACCAAGCCGCCTTGAATGCAAGATCGTTACCTTTTTCCAAATCGGCCAGGGCCCTGGTCGGGAATGCGGAAGGCACAAGATGGCCCCGGTTTTTGCGAGCTATTTCGGCCTGCCCGGAGTTACAATGGGAACCCCGACTTCTGGACCCCTATTATCGGAATTTTCCGCATAACCTTCTTTTTTCGAGGAGAACGGCACCATGAAAACGCGGCTGCTGTGGCTGGCCCTGCTGGCCGGGGGTTTTTTCCTGCAAGGCCCCGGTCTCGCACTGGCCCAAAAGAAGAAAGGGGACTTCAAGGTCCCCGAGAGTATTGAGGTCGTCAAGAACGTGGAATATGGCAGCGGCGGCGGCCGGCCGCTCAAGCTTCATATTCTCCGGCCCAAGACTCCGCCCAAGCAGGCCATGCCGGTCCTGGTGTGGATCCACGGCGGCGGCTGGAGCGGCGGCAACAAGGAGAGCGGTCTCGGCCGGCTGGTTTCCTTTGTCGAACGCGGTTACTTCGGCGCCACCATTGAATATCGCCTCAGCGGCGAAGCCATTTTCCCGGCCCAGATTGAGGATTGCAAATGCGCCATCCGCTTTCTCCGGGCCAAGGCTAGGGAGTACAACCTTGATCCGGAGCGCATTGGCGTGTGGGGCAGCTCGGCAGGCGGGCACCTCGTCGCCCTGCTCGGCACTTCCCCCGCCGTCAAGGAGCTCGAAGGCAAGGGCGGCTGGCACGAGTATTCCAGCAAGGTCAATGCGGTCTGCGATTTTTGCGGCCCCAGCGACCTGAGCAAAATCGTCGGCGACAGCGGCGGCGCCAAGGGACCGGTCGTGAAGTTGCTCGGCGGCGCACCGGCCGACAAGAAAAGCTTGGCCCTGCTCGCCAGCCCCATCACCCATATCACCAAGAACGCGCCGCCCTTCCTGATTGTCCACGGCGACCAGGACAAGCTCGTGCCGCCCGATCAGGCGGAATTGCTGCACGAAGCTCTGAAAAAAGCCGGCGTGCGCTCCACCTTGTACGTGGCCAAAGGCCAGGGCCACGGCCTGGGCGGTCCCGAGGTTCTACGGGCTGTGCGCGCGTTCTTTGATCGCGAATTGAAAGTCGCTCCGGAAAAATGATGGCGTTCCGGATGATCCCTCTTCCGGGCATGGTTCAAAACCAGCCGCATTCGGGTTGCACGATTACTTCGTTATACGTGGCGGGACGGGGGGTGTGAACGATTTGCACAGCAAATTGCACAGAAACGGGGAGGGTTCAAGAAAGGAATTTGGTGATACCCGCCTTTGAACCATGCCCTCTTCCGGTTTGTAATTTTGGCGCAAATCCTGTAGGGAACGGCCTCTGTGCCGTTACGGTTGGGCGGGATCGCAAACCCACGGAACGCCACGGAGGGCGTTCCTTCAGACCGTCACCAGGCGCCAAGCCCGCAAGCTGAGTTTTCGAGCCTGTGGGTCGGATGGCAGCGGGCCCTTGTTCCCCGAGAGAAAAAAACAACCCGTTTCCCCCAAGGAAAACGGGTTGGCCTCCCCTGTCCCGAGTTTGGCGGGCGCCCGTCCGCCACTTGAGATCGTGCATACTTACCAGGTTTCTTGGGCTGTTCGTAAGTCAAAGCTTGCGAAATTTACTCGGCCCAAGCACGGATTCGCCGAAATCCAAACGGCCAACGGGCTCCGCCCCTTACTCTCGTTCGTGGCTTGGCGGGAACACCTCCTTGGTTCCGCTGCACGGGGACCGGGTGAATAGGGTGGGATCGGAGTTACTTATCGGGTCTCTCAGGGGAACGCCAATGCGGAGCCACCGGAGAACGTATCCGCCAAGATCCGACCCTGTCACGGTCCCTCTCTTTCCAGGTTCCTTCGCAGGACAAACCCGGAACCAGCCGGAGGGCCTCCAAGGAGTACCCCTGTCCTTCCTCGCGATTGAAGAAGGCCGGCCACCGGTCGGGTTGAATTGGGAAATTCAGCCGCCGCGGCGACCTGATTGCCGATCACAAGGCCCAACGCCGGCGAGATAAGGCAGAACCACGCTCACTATAACGTGGCCAACGGGAAGTTCAAGAAAATAATGGCGCTTTTTTCGAGACTTCTCGCCTATCCCCAAAGAGGATGAACCACAGAGACTCAGAGCACACAGAGAAGACAGGAAGTGGGATAGAAATAGAAGATGGAATTGGAAGAGTTTTCGAGTTTTTTTACCTCTCCGCTATTGGTCCGATGCCAGAATTCCCAGCAACTTTTTCATTGCACTTTCTCTGTGTTCTCTGTGTCTCTGTGGTTCATTTTTGGAGATCGCCGAGAAGTTCCTTTTTCGCCAGGCTTTTCCGGCCGTAGCTGCCGACCTACTGGTTCTTTTTCGCCGCGACGGCGACTTGGGTTTTTCGTCGCGATTCTTAAAATATTCCCACGGATCTGTCCCTGCCCTGAGGAATCTCATGCCAAACCAACGCCCGGCAACAAGGAAATAACCCAGACGGCCGGCGGAGAAATCCACCACGAGCAATCTTATGCAACAAACCCTGATTCTTTTGAAACCCGATTGCGTGCAGCGCCGCCTGGTCGGCACGATCATCCAGCGCTTCGAGCAGAAGGGCCTGCGCCTGGCGGGACTGAAGCTGGTGCAAGCGGGCCGCGAGCTGGCCGAGAAACATTACGCCGTGCACCAGGGCAAGCCGTTTTACGACGCGCTCTTGCAGTTCATCACCTCCGGTCCGACGGTGGCGATGGTCTGGGAAGGGCGCGAGGCGGTGGCGGTGGCCCGGACCTTGATGGGCCCGACGGACGGCGCCAAGGCACCGCCGGCTACCCTTCGCGGCGACTTCGCCCTCAGCGTGCAAAACAACCTCGTCCACGGCAGCGACAGCCCCGACAACGCCGCCCTGGAAGTGGCCCTGTGGTTCAAGCCGGAGGAGCTGGTGCGCTATCAACCCAGCGACGCCGCCTGGGTGGGATAAAATACTAGCCCTCAGGCCCGTCGCTTGACGACAGGGCCCGGCCCCAAGGGAGGGTTTGCCA
>CAZFGM010000201.1:0-10699 GCA_964518515.1 uncultured Alcaligenaceae bacterium
CTAAACGTAAACAACAATACTAATCGTCGGCCCGGTCGGGTTCCAGGCTCTTGAGGAAGGTCAAGGTTTCGGTTTGCTGGACGCCGGGGCCGGGCAGGGTGGTCCAGCGGCCGACGAGCTTGCCCGGCTCGATCTTGTACAGGTTGACGCCGCGAATGGTGGGGCCGCCTTTCTCGGACGGCAAGGCCCAGCTGGCGGCCAGCGTCTGTCCCTGGCGCAGGCCGATGCCCACGAACGTGGACCCCGAGCCGATGACCCACTGGATCAGGTAGACGTCTTTTTTCCGCGAGATGACGGCGATGCCGGAATAGCCCTTGCCGCCGACTTCTTGTCCCTTGCAGGTGTAGTAGCCGGTGAGGTCGCTGGCGTCCGGCTCGGCGGCCAGCTTGTCGGCCTTGGCGACCGGGGTATCTGGGCGGTTGGCGGCGACAAGGCACACCGCGATGCCGACGAGAAACATTTTGCGGACCATGTGGAACTCCTTTTCCTGAACAAAATGGCCTCTCTTGCTCCGCCCATGTCCGATAAGAGGATGTCCGAAAAGGGGACAGGATTCTTGAGTTCGTTCCAAGGACTTACGACGCGAATTGAGGGGTCCTGTCCCCATTTCGGACAGCCTCTAAACGCGATACTATAGCAAAAAGGGGAAAGGGGAAAAACCCGAGTTTTTTGGGAAGTTGGTCGTGACCGCGTTCATGCGGTCTGGACCGATGAATCGGGTCACCACCAACGTATCAATGAAACTATCAAAGATCAAAGATGAGGGAGGTAACCAAGGCCAATTCCCAGATTACCAAGTTCAACTTGGTACTCAGCACATTCGCCATAACTACTAAAAAAAATGATTTTATGACAGAAATAAAAAATAAATAAGTAATAACCCTGGGTTCGTAGTCCCGGCTTTAGCCGGCTTTATTTAGCAGGTTTCGGCCGCCTCCGATCCCGTTCACCAGGCTGGTGAAGAACACCTCGGCGGCATGGCGCGCCAGGTTGCCGTCGTTGGCGGTCACGGTGCAAACTCAAAGAGGTGGGCCGAAAAAGGGCCCTGACACGGTCCTGACACTTTTCTTGCGGCGAGCGCTTGTTTGACCCATGGATGCGCCACCTCGCGCCCCAGTCAAACCCCTTTTTTCCCTGGAAAAGTCCCTGGAAAAGACTCCCCCGACCCCTTTTTTTTCCCCCGCTTGACAACATGGTCCCCGGGAGTAAAGTCACCTTTGAACCCACTAACTCTATTGAGGCGTTCTTCCCGTTCAGGCTGAACCAAAACACTTCTTCTCATCCAAAGGAGGACGGTCATGGCTACAATCCGGCGGTTCCTATTGCTGGTACTGACCTTGGCGATCATGGTGGCGTTCTCGAACATCCGGGTGGCTGGGCAGGAAAAGGGGAAAAAGGCAGTGGTCGAGCTGACCGACGACGCTGGCCCGAACTGGCTTCTCAAGAAAGTGGAGGTCGGCGGAAAGGTCATCGCCGACAAGGGCTACCTTTTCACCGATTTGCCCGAGGAAATTAAGGGAGGTTTGTTCCTCCTCCGCGATTCTGGGGATTGGCACAGAGTGATCCCACCTGGGACCGTCAAGGCAAACCAGGATGTGACCGTTTATCTTCTCATACGATATAAAGCCTTCGGAACGGAAGAGTTCGGTGAAGCGCCGTTCAACAGGTTGACAAAGGAAGGATGGAACGAGGTCAAGGGGAAATTCGATGGCACCTTCAACGCCGGAGAACGCTGGCTGTGGAAAGTTGTCAAGAAGAATTACCAGGCCGGCAAACTCATCATTCATTTTAAAACTGTCGAGTTGGACAAGAAAGCCCCCGTCATGTTTGTGTTCAAGCCAGCTGTTAAACCCAACGCCGACGGAGGGGAAAAGAAAAGCGGAAATGAGACCTCGAGGATAACTTTGCCTAACAAACCCGCTGTAGCCGCCCGAGTTGGAGGTTACAGGTTCTGAGGGGCCAATGCCACCTTGCAATAAATTCTCATCCCAGTACCGCACCTGCCATGGTCCCGGCCAGGCTGGTCAGGGCTGGCCGCGCCAGAAACGCACCACTGCTTCCAACCCTTCGCCTTGCTGGAATTCTTGCACGGGCCGACCACCTGCCGTTCCCCGGCAGTGAGGCCGGGACCGCATTCCCAGGGGATGGTCAACAAGGTCTTTTGTTGCCGCAGGAAATACGCGGACCATTTTTTCGCCGGCCAATAGCGCCGCCTTGCCTTGCTTGGTTCCATGATTGCCCTCCATGGAAAAGTCACACACCGGCGGACAGCAGCATTTCCGCCCTGGGATAAACGGCCGGTTCGGTTTGTCGTTGCAGCCGCCGGCGAAAGCGCAGATGGCGGCGGCGGGTCCATTCCACCAACGGCCGCCAGATTTTCGCCGTCAGGCGCTGGCGAATCAAAAAATGCCAAAAGCGATTCGAGCGCTTGTACAGGTAACTCATGGCCAGATAAGGCAGCACCGCCCGCAAGTCGGTCGGCCGTCGCCGCCAGATGGACCGGTGCGAAAACAGCCGCTTGTAGCACCAGGCGTAACCCTCGGCCAGTTGCCGCACGCTCAGGCGGCGCGGTTGAAAGACCACGTGGGCGGTGTCGTACAGGTCCCAGTTCTTGTGCAGGAGCCGGCCCGCCGCTTCCATCTGGCGAAACAGCGGCGTGCCCGGATACGGCGTCAAGATGTGAAACGTGGCGCATTCCAGCCGATTGGCTTCGATCCATTCGGCGGTCCGGGGGAAGACGTCGGGCCCATCGTGGTCGAACCCCAGAACGAAACTGCCGTTCACCTGAATGCCGTTCTGGTGCAGGATATCCACGCGGCGGGCGTAGTCGGCGGTTCGCGGCGTGCGCTTGCGGGCGGCGGCCAGGTTGCCGTCATCCAGCGACTCGAAGCCGATAAATACTCCCGTGCAGCCCGCCAGAGCCATGTCGCGAACCAGCGACGGATCGTCGGTGACATCGATGGTCACGGCGGCGCTCCAGATTTTTTCCAGAGGGCGCAGAGCCCGGCACAGCCGCCGCAAATACTCCGGCCGGGAACCCAGGTTGTTATCGACGAACACCGCATAGGGCTGATCGTCGTCCCGGAATTCCGCCACGATTTGTTCCACGTCCTTGACCAGGTAGGGCATGTGCAAGCCCTCGGTCGAGAGGTAACAGAAACCGCAGCGATTGTGACAGCCGCGCGTGGCAATCAGGCTGGTGGTGGTCAGGAAATTCGCGCGGGGCAAGAGATCGCGCCGCGGCGGCGGGTCCGCGCGATACGGCCGGCGAAAATCGGCGTGATACACGCGCTGTAAATTGTCCGCCTCAACGTCGGCCAGGATTTGCGGCCAGAGCTGCACGCCGTCGCCAATGGCCAATGCATCGGCGTGCGGAGCGGCCTCTTCCGGGCAGGACAGGATATGTAATCCGCCCAGAACCACCTTGGCCCCGCGCTGCCGGTACCAGGTCGCCAATTCATACGCGCGGCGGGCGAACGTCAGGTGGACGCTGATGCCCACCACCTGCGGAAACGGCCGCCAGGGCGGCGGGCCTTGCAGCAAATTCTCATCCCAGTACTTCACCTGCCAGTGGGCCGGGGTGGCGCCGGCCAGGCTGGTCAGCGCCAGGGTCGGCGTCAAGACATGCTTGCCGAAGCTGGCGTGCGGGTCCTTGGGGTAAAACGGATTGAGGAGCAAGGCCAGGCGCGGCGTCACCGGGCCGACCTCCAAGTCCGGCAGCGGCGGCGGCACCCGCATTTCCTGGGGAAGCCAGGGGAAAGCCATGTCGACCTCCTTTTACTTTGCAATGCAAAGTAAATGGCCAAAAAAAACAACCCGGCCCCGTCAAGGCCCTTCTCCCATGTGCACCAGGGCCGCGTGCACCTCGGCGATGGTTTCTTCCAGCGTGGACGTGCCCGCGGTCAGGCCCACCGTTTCCAGGCCGGCAAACCATTCGGCACTCAGGTCGGCGGCCGCTTGCACGTGGTACGCCGGAACGCCGCGCTCCAGGCAGCGAGCGACCAGCTCGCGGGTGTTGTTGGAATTGCGCCCGCCCACCACGACAACCGCCTGCACCTGCTCGAGCAACCGCTCCAGCGATTGCTGATGCTCCTTGGTCGGATGGCACACGGTATCGACGAAGCGGATGTCGGCGTCGGGATTGCGCCGGGCCACGGCGGCGCGAATCGCCTCGACCAGGCGCACCGGCGTCGTCGTCTGACACATGATGCCGAGCCGGCGGGAGGGATAGGTTTTCACTTCCTCGGGGGTTTGTAGCACGTCGAAGTGGTCCAGATCGCCGACGATGCCTTCCACCTCGACATGGCCGCGCCGGCCGATCACCAGCACGTGGAAGCCCGCGCGCTCGAGTTTCTGACCGGCGTCGTGAGCACGGGCGACCAGGGGGCAGGTGGTATCGACAAGCTTTTTGCCCGCTTTTTCCAGGCCCCGGCGCTCGGCGTTGCTGATGCCGTGGGCGGTGATGAGCACGGTAGCGGTGACCGGCAATTCCCGGCGATTTTCTTCCTGGGCCATGTGAAAGCCGCGGCTGTGCAGCCGGGCCAGGACCGCTTCGTTGTGCACCAGCTCGCCGTGAATGGTGACCGCCTCGGGCCGGTCGATGGACTCAATCACCCCGAGCGCGTCGCGCACGCCGAAACACATGCCCCGAACATCCGCCACGATGACGTTCATGGGAGCCTCCTGTCCGCCCGGAAAGAGAATGGCATGGACATTGACAATATTATTGTCAACCAGTACGGGTGTCTTTCCCGGAACGAAAATTCAACCTCTCACAAGAACCGTAGGTTACCTCTGGAAATAACGCAAATATACGAAACGTTGTTTTGTAACCGTTCAGCCGGATTGGCCAAAAGAAAGCCCGATAGAACGACAACACGAAACCAATCAATAGGGGCGGAATAGTGCTCCTTCTTTTTCGTGCTTTCGTCATTTCGTGTTTTCGTGATTCTCTTCCTACACAAACTTCCAGCCAATCTTGAACGATGTTGCTAATCCGCGTTTCCCCTCTCACCGGGCCTGAACGGTTACGTTGTTTTTTTCGCGACTGCGTGGGCCGGGGTGCTTGCTCTTTTAGGCAAAATACTTTGTATCGCCAAGGTTATCGGCAAAAAAATTACGCCGGCGACCACCCTTCCTTGAGGTTCGCCGGCTGGGGCTTCGCTCCCAGGGCGTCGGTGACAACGTTCTCCAGGACCGTGATGTACTCCAAAAAGCGGCGCCGGCCCAGGTCGGTCAGCCGGCACAAGGTCTGCGGGCGGTTGTTCTTGTAGCCCTTCCATACTTCGATCAGGCCCCCCGCGGTCAAGATCTGCAAGTGCCGGCTGAGATTGCCGTCGGTCAAGGCACAGAGTTCCTTCAAATCATTGAACAGCAGGCCCCGCGGATGCGTCGCCAACGAAGTAATGATGCCCAATCGGGCCTTTTCGTGAATCAGGCGATCCAGGCCGTCGTAGGCAAAGCGTCCGCTGCTGGGCTTTTTATTTTTGGCCATCGCTGCGCTCCAGGGTCCAGTACAACAGGGCGGCGGTCAACAATTGGCCTGCCCCGAACGGCACGCCCATGGCCCAGGGGGATAAAGCGTTCTCGCCCTGGGCCCAAGCCAGGCACACGGCCCCAGCGGCAAGGTAAAAGACGCCTGCCCAAACCACAGCGGGCGGCAAGATCGGCCGCGAAGCGAAAATACCCAGGCCGAAAAACACCGCCCACAACCCCGGCAACATCCACAAACTGTCGGGAACGTGCTTGACCAAAACGATGGTCACCAGGCTGCCCGCCGCCAGGCACGGCAGGAATTGGGCGAGCGCCAGCAGGACTTTCTGGCGTTCCAGTGCCGACCCCGATCGCCGCAACTGCCAGGCCATCTCGATGGCCGTGGCGACGAGGCTCAAGAGGGCGGCGGCCACCCACAACGTCAGGTAGGCGGCGATAGTCTGGGCGGGTTCCGCCAGCCACACGGTCTGGGCGCCCGCGGCGGCCAGGGCCACGAAACCCGAAAACGCCACCGGCAAGGCCCGGTAGCCGCGAAAGACTTCGGTGCGGGCCACCTGCTGGCGAATTTCGGCAATCTGCGTCAGGGCGTCGCGGAGGTCCATGCCGGGCTCTCCGGAAAGGTCGATTACTTTACGATGCAAAGTATACCCGCTCTTTCGCTGCTGTCAAGGGCGAACCACCTTTCCTCCTTCCGCGGGGTGCTACCGCCTGGGAAGTGACCCGAACCCAGGAAATGTTGCCTATCCCATGGGGAAAGGGGAACGGCAGAAAAGCACTCGTCCTTTGGTAGCTCACACGGCTGGTCTACCCGCTCACCGCCGCCTGCAAAAACGCTTCGCCCCCGATTCCCTGCAATCCGTCCTCCGCGCTGCCAACGAGGTGTATTCCGTACTTTCTTCGGTATTATTATGAAGGAAACCTATCCGGTTTGAGGAACGCAGGCGTATGACCAAAGTAAATATCGGCGTCAGCGGCAAATCGCTGCGGTTGCCGTTGCGGCAGGCCCTGGCAGAAGTCCGCCGGCTCGGCGTGTCTGGTATCGAGTTGGAAGCGACAGGCGATGTGGCCCCGAACAACCTGTCGCAAACCGGCCGCCGCGAGCTGCGCCATCTGCTGCGCGGCCACGGCCTGGAAGTGACCGCCTTGACTTGCCCGCTGCGCCGTGGCTTGGACACCGCCGACAACCTCCAGCCGCGCATCGAGCACGTGCACAAAGTCCTGTCGCTGAGTTACGATGTGGGGCCGCGCATCGTCATCGTGCAGGCCGGGCGCATTCCCGAAGCCGAGGACGATCCGCGCGCGGGCTTCTTGCGGGAGTCCCTGCTGGCCCTGGGTCAATACGGCGACCGCGCCGGCGCTACCCTGGCACTGGAAACCGGCCTGGAAGCGGGCGCGACGTTGAAAAAATTCCTGGACCGCTTCGACACCGGCAGCCTCGGCGTCAATCTCGATCCGGCCAACTTGCTCATGAACGGCTTCGACCCGATCGCCGGCACCCGCGCCCTGGCCGGCCGCATCGTCCATGCCCACGCCAAGGATGCCCGCCAGGCCACGGCTAACCGCGCCGCCCAGGAGGTCCCGCTCGGTCACGGCGATATCGACTGGATGCTGTTCCTTAGTGTCCTGGAAGAGATGAACTACCACGGCTGGCTGACCATCGTGCGCGAGAGCGGCGGCACCCCATTGCAAGATGTTGCGGCGGGTGTGGGGTTTCTGCGGCGGTTTGTGAGATAGAAGCGGTGTTCCGGAGGGGATTATCGCTTGCCAGGTTCTTCAGTTGGCCCATCCATTTCCCCTGGACTCGGTTGGAAATAATCCTTCTGCTTCACCCACCAGATGGTCCAATAGGTCCCCACCAGAGCAACACCAATGATCCAGAAAATGGTCAAAAACCAACGCCCCGGAGGTTGCAGCCAAGGATTGTTCCAAGCACGATGGATACCTCGGGAAAGGGCAACGATGCCGGAAACCACCCACATGACAAGACCAAGCCGCCAGGCGAACCACGCCCTGCTTTGCAAACCATAAAGGAAAACCATTCCCAGGCCAGCCATGAGGGTCGGCCAAATGCGCTCCCAATCCTCGTCGAAATAGGCCACGACCAGCCCTTGCTGGCCTGTATGGATCGAGCGGATCCCGGTGGCGGCTGAAACCAGGCAAGCCAAAATGAGGAATACGAAGGCAATTTTCAGGAACAGAAAGCCCACGGGCTGGCGACCGGGCGATGCCGCATAAATCGGGATTGCAATCGCGCTTACTTCTTCTTTGACTAACGCGCGGCGAATCAAAGCGGACAGCCAAGCCAGGTCATTGCGAGCAAACCATTGCCCCAGGCGAACCATTCCGTAACCCAGGGCGGTAAAACCGAGCAAGAAAAGAAAAGCCAGGGCGCCATTTGGGTTTCCGGCTATTAGCAAAGGAATACCTGCCACCACTATCATCAACCCCAAATCCCCAAACCAGAAAGCCATGAATACCTTCACAAGCGGAAGGACGGTAAATCGGCCGGAAAGAACCACGCGCTGGCCCCTTGTTCGGAAGGATCCAATGAAGAAAGGCTTGAAGGAGTTTCCGACCATGGGGATGACGCGCTGGAGCGAGACTCGATTTGCCGTAACCTTGCCAACCCCGGCTTCTTCAAAAAGGGCCTGAAAGATGGACCGTTTTACCACCGCCCGGAGTCGCTCGACGGATTCCTCCATTGAAAAATCGCTCGTAAACTCCGCGGGGATCGATCCGAAAAGCGGGGGGGGGTTGGGATAGGCCATGAGAATCACCTCTTGGAAAAAATCCCAATGGTATTCGAATGCTCGCGGGAAGGGCCGCTTTTTCCTCGTCATTGTACATTATTGTCAAATCCAAACGGTTAAGAAGTAAGAAGGAGGAAATGGACAGTGCCTACGGTGTTCCACGGTACAGGACTACACGATGCTCAGACGATGGCTGGCTCACCGGGGCAAATCGACGTGACACTCGGAGGCGGCGAATTTGGCCGAGGATTCTACACGGAGTACTCAGAACGTCGCGCTCTGGCATGGGCCATTCGGGTTCGGACCCGTTTGAACGGTCCTGCCTGTGTTCTGAGACTGAACATCGACAACACTGATTATGGAAACTTTGCAATCCTATATCTGGATGCCCATACTGGTCCGGCCTTGACCAATCACTTGGACAACACAGGGCAAAGGCGAAATTATGAAGATGGCAACCATGACCTGATCGAAGGGCCTATAATGGGCAACATGGGGCACATGCAGCAGAAGTTTGAGTCTGCCCACTCCCAAGCCGTTCTAAACGGCAACTCTACCACGCGAACCGTGGTTTAGAGGCTTCACATGCACGAGGTTCATTTTATGACTCTGGCTATCGTAAATGGGCGTCGAGGATGGATTGCGCCGCTAGAATCCCCAAAGGAAACTCAGCAAGCTGGTACTTTAGTGGTGCCGGTAGATGCGGGAGGAAAATTCTTCAGCCGCTATTGCCTGGCGTTTGTTAAATACCTTGGCCAAGGGCAAACCATACCTAACTCCTCAATAATTGACTTGCAGCCGTCCGGTTTTTTGAATGCGCTAATCAATGGGAGGGACATCCGTTTCCAGATTCGAATCGCTGGAGGCAATCCTGTCATTCATGAATATGTCGGCACTTTAACGCATTCCGATTTCCGTTTCCCGCTGGCTGAAATAGAGCCCGAATCCGAACAACAGTTAGATGATCTGTATTCACGAGATCGAATTGTTGTCGTTGGCTGTGATCCTCCGACAAACTACCGTGGTATGGATTCGATCAAGTAGCCGCCTTCTTAGCGGTTAATTTCCTGTCCCCCCCGCGTTGCGGCTACTTGGACCCCTTAATATCCAGACACAAGATGTTCTGCTTGTCCCGCAGAAACAGCCGGCCGTTGGCGATAGTCGCGGCCGTGCGATTCTCGCCGAGCAGGGTGACGCGGGCTTTTTCGTCGTAGCCCTTGGGCGTGGCGGAGGCCAGCACCAGGTCGCCGGCTTTGCTGACCAGGAACAGGTGGCCGTCCGCCAGGGTGACCGCGGCTTTGCCGAAGTCCTTTTTCGACCAGATCAACTTGCCGGTCTGGGCATTGACGCAGTTCAGATGGATCTTCTGGTTGAATTCGCCGGACAGGCCGTAAAGGTGTCCCTCGTGCAGCACCGAGTTGGCCCAGTAATTCATCAGGACGCTTTTCTTGCCTTTGCTCTCCCAGGCCAGGGCGGGAGGGCCGTCGGCTTTGAGCTGGTACAGGGCGCAGCCTTCCTCTTCGCCGGTGGAGACAAACAGTCTGTCGGCTCCGACAAGTAGAGGCGTGCAGATGTTGACTTCGTATTCGATGACCCACGGCACGCGCCAGAGTTCCTTGCCGCCTTTGGGGGTGGTGGCGCAGAGGCCGGCGGCGGTGAAGAAGATGATCTGCCGCTGGCCGCCCACCGTGACGGCGATGGGCGAGGCATAGGACGCCCGGTCGTTGCTTGTTTTCCAGGCCAGCTCGCCGGTCTTCTTATGGAAGGCGGCCACGCCGGCGCCTTCGCCGCCGGGAAGCGCGAACACCAGGTCGCCGTCGATCAAGGGCGAGGCGGACAGGCCCCAGGTAATGTTCTTCGCCTTGAATTCTTTGAGAAGATGGTGCTGCCAGACGATCTTGCCCGAGTCGGCTTCCAGGCACACCAGCGGCCCGGTGACCGACTGCACGTAAACGCGGTCGCCGTCAATGGCCGGCGTGCTGCGCGGGCCGTTGCCGTAGTTGTTCTTGTAAGCGGGGCCGATGGCTTTGTGCCACACTTCCTTGCCGTCGTTGACGTCGAGGGCGATCAGCAGCTCTTCCTTGCCGCGCTGGACGAGGGAATATGCCCGGCCGCCGGCGACGGCCACGGTGGCATAGCCGTCGCCGCCGGGAACCTTCCACAGGACCTTGGGGCCGTCTTTGGGCCAGGTGGTCAGCAGGTTTTTTTCCGGCGACGAGCCGTTGCGATTCGGCCCCAGCCACTGCGGCCAATCGGCCGCGGGCGTGCCGGTCGGGAAAAGCAATACCCCAAGCCCCATCAAGCAAATGCGGCAAGCCGTCCTCATGGTGATCTCCTCGAAATAAGCGAACATGAAACCCAAAGCCGACAAGCGAGCGCGAAACGCAAAGCCTGCCCGATTGTAGCTGCCGGACAAACACTTCGCCTAACAAAATTTACAGTTTCCCTGTCCCTTC
>CAZFGM010000202.1:0-10657 GCA_964518515.1 uncultured Alcaligenaceae bacterium
ACGGCCATGGCCCTCTCTGCGCCGTAAGTCAAGATCACGGTAATCAGGTGCAAATGCTGAGGCGAATTTAATGATTGGAAGGGGGCCAACATGCGTGTAATCGCAATCCTGGCTACCTATAATGAGCAGCGTTTTATTGCCAATTGCCTGGAGAATCTCTTTTGCCAGGGAGTTGAAGTGTATCTCATTGATAATGAATCCATGGACCAAACCGTTGCCATCGCCAGGCGATACCTAAACTGTGGTCTGATCGGGATCCAATCGCTTCCCCGGAAAGGAGCTTTCCGCCTTGGGGAACAGTTGAAATGCAAGGAGCACCTGGCTAGCACGCTTCCCGGCGATTGGTTCATCCACGTAGATGCCGATGAAATCCATACGACCCTGCGATCTGACCAGACCCTGGCTCAGGCCTTCTCTGAAGTAGAGGCCAAAGGCTATAATGCGGTGAATTTCCAGGAATACACCTTTACTCCGACGCAGGAAGAACCGGATCACGATCATCCCAACTATCTAAATACCATGCGCTGGTATTACCCTTTTACACCCGTATTTCCCCACCGGTTAAATGCCTGGAAGCGTCAGCCGGATCGTGTTGACCTGGCCTCCGCCGGGGGGCACCTGGTCAGGTTTCCTGCACTTCGGATGTATCCCGAATCGTTTGTAATGCGTCATTATCTTTTGCTAAGTGAGGCCCACGCCATCCGCAAGTTTGTTCAACAAACTTATGTCCCGGAGGAGGTACAAAAGGGTTGGTTCGGAAAGCGGGCAACGCTTCGGCGCGAAATGATCAAATTGCCAAAACAAGCCGAGCTACGCTCGTTCTTGTCGGACGATAAACTCGATGCCTCGAACCCGCGCAAGCACCATTTTCTATTCAGCTAAAGGTGGCCTGGTGCATCATCCATGAGAAGACTAAAAGAAGCAAGGGATTTTTTGCTGAAGGAAATGCCAAAACAGTCGGTCTGCGCTGAGATCGGCGTCTACAAAGGTGATTTGTCAACAAGGATATTGAGGATTGTAAAACCAACAAAACTTCACTTAATAGACCCTTGGAAATACGAATCCTCTGCTAATTATCGGGAATCTGTGTACGGCGGTGAGCGAGGTGCGAGCCAAGCCAAAATGGACTCCATTTATGAGGCAGTGTTGAGGCATTTTCAGATGCAAATAAAAACTGGGACCGTGAGTGTTCATCGAGCCGCCTCGTCAGATGCCAGTTTTGCATTCCCCGATGGCTATTTTGACTGGATTTATATCGACGGTAATCATCAATGTGAATTTGTAAGGAATGATTTAGAAAACTATTATCCCAAAGTAAAAAAGGGAGGTTTTATGACAGGAGACGATTATGGTGAATGTGGCTGGTGGCAAGGTGGAGTTACGAAGGCAGTTGATGATTTTGTCATGAAAGGTTTGGTCGAGGTCCTGCAGATCAAGAATAGCCAGTTCTGCCTAAGAAAGAAGTAACACCATCCGGACAGCGCCGCCGTATGTTCCTTTCTCCTTTTTTAGGAAACCTTGGCGCCAGTCCTATCTTGCCCAGTTCAAGAAGTGCGCCTTGGCAGACAATCAATCGGGTCAACCCAGCAAACTTTGCAACGCGGACCAGATCCTCTTCCAAGGGGGAGCGACCTACAAGGCGGGTTGGAGATCTACCGCGACAAAAGTGGTCGGGCACCTTGCCAAACCGCGGCTTTTCTCAAGAATACACCACATAACCATTTACGGCGATGGTCTTTTCGCACAATGCAGGTTGGCAACCTGCGCCAGTGTCTGTGTGTGTCGAGGGTTGTGATGCAATCCATTTTGGGGTTGGCCAGGGGGCCATACCTTGGCGGGTGGGGTGGTGTGTGTATCGAGGGTTGCGGGGGATCAGCGACGTAAATCCAATGGAGGATAGGGATTTTGAACTGGAAAGTTGCCGGCCATGTGGCCGCCAACTTTCGGTCGAGTTCCGAAAGACAGAAACGGATGGACGATCCGCACATGGCCAAGCGCGGTCTGATTGCACTGGCCGGTTCGCTGGCTCAGAAGCCCGGCCATGGCGGCCACACCTGGGTATTCTTGCAGTACCTGCTCGGCTTCAAACGGCTGGGCTGGGAGGTCCTGTTTCTGGACGAACTGAAGCCGGAAATGTGTATTGACGGGCTTGGGTCGGTCCGGCCTTTGTTGGAGTCGGTGAACCTGGGCTACTTTTTGAAGGTGATGGAGCAGTTCCGGCTCATGGGGGAGTTTTCCCTGAATTATAATCACGGCGAGGCTGTGGTGGGGCTGAGCCGGAAAGAGGTTTTGGAACGGGTCGGGCGGTCGGCGTTTTTAATCAACGTGATGGGTTACCTCTCGGACCCGGAAATCCTGGCGCGGGCCCCCAGGCGGGTGTTTCTGGACATCGATCCGGGTTTCGGGCAAATGTGGCGGGAGCTGGAACTGTGCGACCTGTTCCGGGGGCACGACGCGTTTGTCAGCATCGGCGAAAACATCGGCCACGCGGATTGCGAAATCCCGACCTGTGGGCTGGAATGGATCACGACGCCGCAGCCGGTCGTGCTGGAGCACTGGTTGGCTTCAACCTCCCCGGCCGCCGGCTCGAAAAGCGGGCCAGGGGCGGAAGGAGCGTTCACCAGCATCGGGGCGTGGCGCGGGCCTTACGGGCCGATCGCGTACCGGGGTCACACCTACGGACTGCGTGTCCACGAGTTCCGCAAGTTTGTCTCCATCCCCCGCCTCACCGGGCAACGGTTCGAGGTCGCCCTGGACATCCACCCGACCGAGACACGCGACCTCGAACTGCTCGGTACGAACAACTGGTCGCTGGTGGACCCCCGGCTAATCGCGGCCGACCCGTGGCAATACCAGGACTACCTTCGCCGCTCCAAGGCCGAGTTCATGGTGGCCAAGAACATGTACGTCGATACCCGGAGCGGCTGGTTAAGCGATCGCAGCATCTGCTACCTGGCCAGCGGCAAACCCGTCCTGGCCCAGGACACCGGACTCAAGGATCTTTACCCGACGGGCCAGGGGCTGCTTACGTTTTCGAACCTGGAGGAGGCGGCGGCAGGGGTGGACGAAATTTGCAGCAATTATCCCCGCCACGCCCGGGCGGCCCGGGAAATTGCCGTGGAATATTTCGATTCCGACAAGGTCCTGACAAAGCTATTGGCTGCGTTGGGTGTGGCTTCGTAGCAAGCAGCGTAAGGTAGCACGGCACAGGGCCGTGGCATTCGAAGAGAACTGGGGACGTGATGGCAAAGCTGTTGATTACGGGTGTGCCGGGGAGTATGCTGAGTACTGGTCCGCTGTGATGATTTGTGCGCCATCTACGGTCTTGAGGCCAGGGAAGACAGCGGCCGGATGAAAACGCTGGGGCAAGTTCATGCGCGGCCTGATTCTTTATTCCGGTTCTCTCGCCCAGGTCCCGCGGCAAGGCGGGTTAACCTGGCTGCACCTGCACTTTCTGCTCGGGCTGCGGCGGCTCGGCTGGGAGGTGCTGTTCATCGACCGGCTGGAGCCGGCGATGTGCGTCGATGAAGCGGAGCGGCCAGCGACGTTGGAAGGGTCGGAGAATCTTCGCTATTTCCTGCAGGTGATGGAGGAATTCGGGCTTGGAGAGGCTTTTTCGCTGATCTACAACCGCGGGGAGAAGGTCATCGGGCTGGCGCGGGAGCGCGTTCTGGAACGGGCGGCGGAGGCAGGCCTGCTGCTGAATGTCATGGGATTTCTTGACGATGAAGAAATCCTCGGCCGCGTGCGGCGGCGGGTGTTCGTTGATATCGATCCCGGGTTCGGACAGATGCGGCGCGACCTGGGCCTGCACGACCCGTTTCGCGGGCACGATTTGTTCGTCACTCTGGCGCAGAACATCGGCCAGCCAGGCTGTACCATCCCAACCTGCGGCCTCAAGTGGATCACCATGCCGCAGCCGTTGGTGCTGGAGCATTGGCCCGTCCAACCCCCTTCAGGGGAAGGGGCGTTCACCAGCATCGGCGCCTGGCGCGGGCCGCCCGGGCCGATCCAGTACAAGGGGCGGACCTATGGGTTGCGGGTCCACGAGTTCCGCAAGTTCATTGGCTTGCCGGCGCTCTGTCGCGGTACGCGGTTCGAAATAGCCTTTGACATCCACCCGGGTGAAGCCAAGGACATCGATTTACTGCGCAACCATGGCTGGTTTCTGGTGGAGTCAAAAACGGTGGCCGGCGGCCCGGCCGAGTATCGCGCTTATCTGGCTCACTCCAAGGCCGAGTTCATGGCTCCCAAGCACATCTATGCGAAAAGTAACAGCGGCCTGTTCAGCGATCGCAGCGTCTATTACCTGGCCAGCGGCCGGCCCGTGCTGGCCCGCGACACCGGCATTGGGCACCTGTATCCGACGGGTAAGGGCTTGCTGACATTCTCGAGCCTGGAGGAGGCGGCGGCCGGCGTCGAGTCGATCCACCGGAACTACGCGCGGCACGCCCGAGCGGCGCGGGAAATTGCCGTGGAATATTTCGATTCCGACAAGGTCCTGACAAAGCTATTGGCTGCGTTGGGTGTGGCTTCGTAGCAAGCAGCGTAAGGTAGCACGGCACAGGGCCGTGGCATTCGAAGAGAACTGGGGACGTGATGGCAAAGCTGTTGATTACGGGTGTGCCGGGGAGTATGCTGAGTACTGGTCCGCTGTGATGATTTGTGCGCCATCTACGGTCTTGAGGCCAGGGAAGACAGCGGCCGGATGAAAACGCTGGGGCAAGTTCATGCGCGGCCTGATTCTTTATTCCGGTTCTCTCGCCCAGGTCCCGCGGCAAGGCGGGTTAACCTGGCTGCACCTGCACTTTCTGCTCGGGCTGCGGCGGCTCGGCTGGGAGGTGCTGTTCATCGACCGGCTGGAGCCGGCGATGTGCGTCGATGAAGCGGAGCGGCCAGCGACGTTGGAAGGGTCGGAGAATCTTCGCTATTTCCTGCAGGTGATGGAGGAATTCGGGCTTGGAGAGGCTTTTTCGCTGATCTACAACCGCGGGGAGAAGGTCATCGGGCTGGCGCGGGAGCGCGTTCTGGAACGGGCGGCGGAGGCAGGCCTGCTGCTGAATGTCATGGGATTTCTTGACGATGAAGAAATCCTCGGCCGCGTGCGGCGGCGGGTGTTCGTTGATATCGATCCCGGGTTCGGACAGATGCGGCGCGACCTGGGCCTGCACGACCCGTTTCGCGGGCACGATTTGTTCGTCACTCTGGCGCAGAACATCGGCCAGCCAGGCTGTACCATCCCAACCTGCGGCCTCAAGTGGATCACCATGCCGCAGCCGTTGGTGCTGGAGCATTGGCCCGTCCAACCCCCTTCAGGGGAAGGGGCGTTCACCAGCATCGGCGCCTGGCGCGGGCCGCCCGGGCCGATCCAGTACAAGGGGCGGACCTATGGGTTGCGGGTCCACGAGTTCCGCAAGTTCATTGGCTTGCCGGCGCTCTGTCGCGGTACGCGGTTCGAAATAGCCTTTGACATCCACCCGGGTGAAGCCAAGGACATCGATTTACTGCGCAACCATGGCTGGTTTCTGGTGGAGTCAAAAACGGTGGCCGGCGGCCCGGCCGAGTATCGCGCTTATCTGGCTCACTCCAAGGCCGAGTTCATGGCTCCCAAGCACATCTATGCGAAAAGTAACAGCGGCCTGTTCAGCGATCGCAGCGTCTATTACCTGGCCAGCGGCCGGCCCGTGCTGGCCCGCGACACCGGCATTGGGCACCTGTATCCGACGGGTAAGGGCTTGCTGACATTCTCGAGCCTGGAGGAGGCGGCGGCCGGCGTCGAGTCGATCCACCGGAACTACGCGCGGCACGCCCGAGCGGCGCGGGAAATTGCCGTGGAATATTTCGATTCCGACAAGGTCTTGACAAAGTTACTGGAAGACCTGGGGTTGGCGTAGGTTGTTTGGGGCGGCGGCACGGAAGCTTTGGCGATGGCCGCGCGAGTCGCTGTAATTCATCAGTGAGCCGATCATCTTATTGCAATCTCCGGCCCTTTTCCACATAGTTCGCGGAGAACCGAAATAAAAACCACGTGATCGGTGGGACGGCAAGGCATGGAAAAACTCTTTGTCAGCGGCGGGGCCGGGTTCATCGGCTCGGCTTTTGTGCGGCTGGCGCTCGAGGAGCTGCCCTCCTGTACCATCGCCAATTTCGATGCGCTCACCTATGCCGGCAACCTGGACAACCTGCAAGGGCTGGACGTTGGGCGGCATCGCTTCGTCCATGGCGACATCAGCGATGGCGAGGCAGTGCTGGCGGCCCTGGAGCAGGGCACGGACGCCATCATCAACTTTGCCGCCGAATCGCACGTGGATCGCAGCATCGCCTCGGCGGCTGCGTTTCTACGGACCAATGTGCTGGGCACCCAGGTTCTTCTGGACGCGGCCCGGCAACGGGGCGTGCGCCGGTTTGTCCAGGTCTCCACGGATGAGGTGATGGGCAGCCTGCCGGAGGACGACTCGGCCTTTTTCAGCGAGGATTCGCCGTTTGCCCCGAACAGCCCGTATGCGGCGTCCAAGGCGGCCGCCGAGCACCTGGTGCGGGCGGCCCATCATACCTTCGGGCTGGATGCGGTGATCACGCGTTGCGGCAACAATTACGGGCCGCGGCAGTTTCCCGAGAAATTCATCCCGCTGGTGCTGGCCAATGCCCTCCGCCAGCAGCCGATCCCGGTTTATGGCGATGGGCGGCAGGTGCGCGACTGGATCCACGTCGATGATCACTGCCGGGCCATCTTGTGCGTGCTGGAGAAAGGGCGTGCCGGGGCAGTTTACAACGTCGGCGCCCGCAATGAGCGGCGGAACCTCGAGGTGGTGGAAACGATCCTGGCGGCGCTGGGCCAGCCCCGGTCGCTGATCCGGCATGTCCAGGACCGGCCCGGGCATGACCGCCGCTATGCCATCGACCCGCGTAAAATCGAACAGGAGCTGGGCTGGCGGCCGGTGGAAACGTGGGCAAGCGGCCTGGCCAAAACCATGGGCTGGTACCAGGACAACACTAGCTGGGTGGAACGGGCCCGCAGCGGGGCCTACCGCGCGTACTACGCCCGCCAGTATGGAGTCGAAGTTGAAAGCTCAGGAGGAGGCCAATGAAGGGCATTATCCTGGCCGGCGGCAGCGGCAGCCGGCTGTATCCGTTGACCCGCACCGTCAGCAAGCAGCTTTTGCCGGTTTATGACAAGCCGGTCATCTATTATCCGCTGTCGGTGCTCATGCTGGCCGGCATCCGCGACATTTTGATCATCAGCACGCCTCGGGACCTGCCCCTGATCGAGGAGCTTCTGGGGGATGGCGGCCAGCTCGGGCTGTCGATTTCTTACCAGGTGCAGTCCAGTCCGGGAGGGATCGCGCAGGCATTTCTCATCGGCGCGGATTTCATCGGCGGGCGGCCGGTTTGCCTGATTCTGGGAGACAACATCTTCTTTGGCCACGATCTGGTGCCGGTGCTCGCGGCTTCGGCACGGCTCGAGTCGGGGGCCCGCGTGTTTGCCTACCACGTTCATGATCCGCAGCGGTTTGGCGTGGTGGAATTTGATGAGAAACATCGGGCCGTCAGCTTGGAAGAGAAACCCAAGCAGCCGCGCTCCAACTGGGCGGTCACGGGTTTGTATTTCTACGACGGCCGGGTCGTGGGTATCGCCAAAACCCAGAAACCCTCGGCCCGTGGCGAGCTGGAAATCACCGATGTCAACCGGGCCTACTTGGACGCGGGGCAATTGACCGTTATACCTCTGGGCCGAGGGGTGGCCTGGCTGGACACCGGGACGCAGGATTCCCTGCTGGCTTCTTCCCTGTTCGTGCAGACTCTGGAGCAGCGGCAAGGGCTCAAGATTGCCTGCATCGAGGAGGTGGCGTTGCTCAAGGGGTTTATTGATCCAGCGCAGTTCGAGCGCCTGGCGGCATCGTGCGGCCAGAGCGACTACGGCCGCTACCTGGGCCGGGTGCTGCAAGAATACCGGGCGGCGGCAAGAACTTAGAGGCTGTCGGACTTTGTTGATAGGCGAGAATTGACAATTGAAAATTTCAAATTGAAAATTTCCGGCCCTTTTCCACATGATTCGCGGAGAACCACAAAAACAAGGGTGCTGTCCCGTTTCCGGACACGTAGAAAACCATGAAAGCGCTTCCCCTGGATTTGCCGGGCCTGGTCCTGATCGAACTCGTTGTTCGGCAGGATGCGCGGGGTTTTTTTGTGGAACGCTGGCAGGAAGCCGAGTTCGCCCGGCACGGATTGCCGATGCACTTTGTCCAGGATAATCATTCGCGCTCGGCGCCCGGGGTGTTGCGCGGGCTGCACTTTCAGTACGAGCCGCCTCAGGGCAAGCTGGTGGGGGTGACGCGCGGCCGCATCTGGGACGTGGCGGTGGATATCCGGCCCGGTTCCGCCACTTTCGGCAAAACCCTGGCAGTGGAGCTGAGCGACACGAATGGCCGATTACTTTGGATGCCTGCCGGCTTTGCTCACGGTTTCTGCGTGCTCGGCGAGGAACCTGCGGACGTGCTTTACAAAGTGGACGCTCCTTTCAACGCCGCGGGGGAAGGAGGTATTTTCTGGGCCGATCCCGAATTGGCAATTCCCTGGCCGTTACGCAACCCGATGATTTCTTGCAGAGATCAGGGGCTTTTGAGCTTCGCCAGCTATAAATCCAAGCCGCCTTCGTGAATCATTGAAGGGGCAGGAGGAAGCGGGTGACAACCATCGTGGTAAGCGGGGCCCTGGCCAACAAGCCCGGCAACGGCGGCGAGGCCTGGGTAAGGCTGAACTGGCTGCTGGGTTTCCAGAAGCTGGGCTACCGGGTTTACTTCGTGGAAGAAATCCAGCGGGCGACCTGCGTCGACGGCCGGGGAGCCGTCGCTGCCTTCGCCGACTGCGTCAACCTGGCCTATTTCAAGGACATCACCCGGCAGTTCGGGCTGGATCAAAGGGCAGCCTTGATCTACGAAGGAGGAGAACAGATTTTCGGGCCGAGCCGGGCCGAGCTGCTGGAGGTGGCGGAATCGGCCGACCTGCTGGTCAACATCAGCGGACACCTGGCCTGGGAAGCTTTTTTCAGCCGCTTGCGGCGCAAGGCCTTCATCGATATCGATCCGGGCTTCACGCAGTTCTGGCAGGCGGCGGGCAATCCAAGAGCGCGTCTGGCGGGCCACGATGTCTATTTCACAATCGGCGCCAACATCGGCAGGGCGGGGTGTGCCATTCCGACCTGCGGCACGGACTGGAAGCCCATCCGGCCGCCGGTGGTGCTGGAGGAATGGCCGGCCGTTCCCTCATCCCCAAGAGGACAAGGCGTGGACAGTCAGGGACTCACCACTCAGCACTCAGCACTCACCACTCACCACTTTACGACAGTGGCCAACTGGCGCGGGTCGTACGGTCCGGTCCAGCACGAGGGCAAGACCTATGGCCTGAAGGTCCACGAATTCCGTAAGTTTCTCGAGCTGCCCCGCCGGACGCGGCAAAAGTTCGAGATTGCCCTCTCCATCCACCCAGCCGATGACAAGGACCGGCAGGCACTCGTGGCCGGCGGCTGGCAGCTTGCTGATCCGCAGTCAAGCGCGGCGGATGCGCAGGGGTTCCGAAACTACGTGCAAAACTCGGCCGCGGAGTTTTCCGTTGCCCAAGGCATCTACGTGGAAACAAAGAGCGGCTGGTTCAGCGACCGGTCGGCTTGCTATCTGGCGTCGGGCAAGCCGGCGCTGGTGCAGGATACGGGGTTCGGCGGCAATTACCCGGTCGGGGAGGGCCTTTTGGCCTTTCGGACCCTGGAGGAGGCGGTGGCGGGCGCCCAGGAGATCGAAGGAAATTACCAGAGACATTGCCGGGCGGCCCGCGCCCTGGCCGAAGCCTATTTTGATTCGGACAAGGTCTTGACCCGGCTTCTCGAAGAGGCCTGCTAAGGAAGACTCACGATCAGGCGGGTCAATCCATTGACTGGCGGCTCGTTGGCCTTGATAATACTTGCTGTCCGCCACTGAGGACCTTGGTCATGGGAATGGTCACCGCGGCCAACTTGGTCAGTGCCCTGCGCGCCGGCCAGTTGCTGGAAGCGCAGCAACTGGCCGAGGCGGCGCGGCTGCAAACATTTTTTGCCGACGCCAAGGCCCTGGCCGGCGACTTGATCCAGCGCGGCTGGCTGACCCCCTTTCAGGCCAATCTGCTGTTGCAGGGGCGGGGGCAGGACCTGTGCCTGGGCGCCTATGTCCTCCTCGAGCGCGTGGGGGAAGGCGGCATGGGCACGGTGTACAAGGCCCGGCAGCGCAGCCTGGGCCGCATCGTTGCCGTCAAGGTCATCCGCAAGGACCGCACCGTCAACCCGCAGGCGGTTAAGCGCTTCCAGCGGGAAATCCGCGCCGCCGCCCAGCTTGATCATCCCAATATCGTCCGCGCCTTCGACGCCGATGAAATCGCCGGCACGCTCTTGCTGGTGATGGAATATGTCGAGAACGGCACCGACCTGAGCCAGATCGTCAAGCGCGACGGCCGCTTGTCGATCGCCACAGCCTGCGAATACATGCGCCAGGCCGCGTTGGGTCTGCAACATGCCCACGAGCGCGGCCTGGTGCACCGCGATATCAAGCCGCAGAATTTGTTAGTGGTGAGTGAGGCTGGTGGAGTGGTGAGTGAGGCTGGTGGAGTGGTGAGTGGTAGAGTGGTGAGTGGT